>NZ_JBQXDJ010000016.1:0-84691 GCF_052601015.1 Chitinimonas violaceus
AATGCCGATTTGGATAAGTGGTTGTATCGCTACCGGCATTTGGTCGAGAACGCCTTTGCGAGGCTGAAGCATTACCGTGCAGTGGCGTTCCGGTTCGACAAACTGAAACGGAACTATGAAAGCATGGTTGCCATGGCCTGTGGGTTTCTATGGCTACCTATGTGAAACGTCAACAGACCCTAGTTCCGGCCAATGGCATATGGCCCAGCTGAATTTGCGGTTGCGCAGCTTGTTCGGCCACCGTCGCGCCCGGAGGAAACCGGTCTGCATCGGGCAGCGGCAGGCCGACGCTAGGCAACGGCGCGCCGATGATCTGCTCCAAGCCATCCACCCGTTCCACCAGCAATGCATCGGGCCCCAGCTTGGTATGGATGCGATACAGACGATCAGCACTCTGCCACTGGCCAAGTTGGGCCTGGTACTGGCTAAGCAATTGACCGGCAGCGAAAGACAGCGGGTACATGATGGCTCGCTTCGTAAGGTATGGCTGTACTTCAAACAGATTCGAGCCTGGCTAGGGTGATATCCGGGCTCGATAAGGCTATTGGCTCAAGTTGAATTCGATGCGCCGGTTGCGACGCCGGCCGTCTTCGGTATTGTTGGGTGCAACAGGACGGTCCGGCCCCATACCGATAGGAATCAGGCTGTCGGCAACAATACCTTTCTGAACCAGATACGCTTTGACCGCATCGGCACGCGCCTTGGACAACACGACGTTGCTATTGCGAGCGCCTTGGCTGTCGGTATGGCCAATCACCTCAACACGACGGCCGTTGAACTGCTTGAGCGCATTATTCATCTCATCGAGTATGCCTTGTCCGGCTGCGGTGATCTTGGCGCTGCCGCTTTCGAATTCGACAATGCGGTTCGCCAAGGCCTGGTCCAATACCGCCTGCTCGGCCATCGTCACCCGCAACTGGCTTTTGACCACATAGGTCGGATTCAAGGCGCTGGCGATCTGGCTGGTTACCTGCTGCCGGTTCGCGTCGCTCGAAACATCGCCCTTCACATTCACCGTATTGCCGTTTACGCTCAATTCGCCCCGGGTTACAGCCTTGAGCTGCGGGCTGATCAACGCCTGCACGTATTGGGCCCAATTGGCAGGCATGATCACACCACCAACGCTGATCTGGTCAACCACACGCTCAGCCCCATAGACCTCGCGCAGGCGGTTCAAAATAATGGTTTTGGTGGCTTGGTCGGGCACCGCGCCTGTCACAGTGATGACCTGATTATTATTGTCTGCAGGGGCGGCTACCGGGTCCGCCTGCAACGAGCCGGCCATAAACAGGCCAGCGCCCAGCAGGAATAGAGATCGGCGGATAATCATTTACAACCCCAGAAAAACTTCATTGAAGGTAATGCGCAACTGTGCCAACGACAGCTGTGGGTGATCGGCATAGCTTGCGAGCTTACGGCAACCGGCATCGCTATCAAGATAGTCCTCCACCCATTCGGCATCGGCGATATCGATCAGATAGTCGGTTGCCGAATCCGGGCTCAGCACCGCGGCCAATGCTTCAGATGCCGCACCGGCAAAGCCCACCAGCAGCACCGATTGGTTACCGCTACGGCTGAGCAATGCGGACAACTCGAATTCATGCCGCTGCAAAAAGCCCACCACCAACCCCAGCCAGAAGCAGGCCATATAGGCATTGGTATCGGCTCTGCCTGGCAACGGAAACATCAACCCCTTGTTCAGGTCTTCCGCGCCTTTGGCAATCAGCGGCTGCAACAGCACACCCAGCGCCAGCACGGTACGGCGCAGCGAAAACTCGGGCCATGAAGCACGGACTTCACGGTCGATCTGCTCTATCGCCTGGACCTGAAGCCATTCTGCAAATAGACGTTCATCCTGGCTGCCATCAAGCTGCAACCCATCGGGATGCGGGCCTATCGCGCCCAGAAAAGCTTCGTCGGAAGCGGCCTGCCGCGCACGCAACCCAAGCAGTTCAGCCGATTGCCAGCAACGCGACAGGCGTAACGGCGCAAGACCGGTGAAATCGCGCGGGCGCTCCACTTCAAACTGTGTCGCCAATACAAAGGGGAAGCGCCGCTCCGCATTGTCCATGCTGGGAGTAAGCACACCCGCCACCGCAGTACGCGCCCGGGTGCCGACAAACATGAAGCGCACCGGCGGCGCATTGTCGTAACTCAGCTTCCAACGTGGATCGGGCGCCAGCATATCGAGCGCCAGCGAAATCCACTGGTCGAACACATTCATCAACCCACTGCCGGTGCCGCTGCGGACAAAGTCCCCCCGGGCGGGAAACTTGCCGAAGTAGTAGAGCTCGGGCTGAGCGGTAAGGATATTCGTCAGATTCACGCACCTGCTCCTGTCGCCCGCGTGGCGAATTCGCTGCCGACGATGGTTTGCGGCAATGTCAGGCCTTGCAGACCCTGGCCCTGGCGGGCGCTGCCGCTGCCATCCACCTGCGGGCTGCTGATAATGCGGAAGTTGACCGATACCGCCACATTGCCATTCGCCCACGACAATTCAAACAAGCCCTGCTCTTTCTTCTTGCGCTGGGCTGCGCCGATCATCTTCTCCAGACCGAAATTGCCCGGCACGTTCAAGAGCTCGACAGCGCGGCCATCGAAAGTGGTGGCGGTGATCTTCACACCGGGCGAGCCGCTAGGATTGGGCCAGACAAAGCTGTTCCAGGCTTGCATGCCGTTCCGGTAACGCATGACTTGGCCATCGATCTCGATGGTGTATTCCGACAGGCCCGGGGCCGACATCGGCATGATCTGGAACTGGGTCTGGTTGCTCGTAGCTGCCGTCGCACCACCGCCGCCCCCACCAGCCTGTGCCGATACATAGCGCGGGAAGTCCGCAACGAAGGCTGGCGAGAACTGAACACCCATGTCCGCCCAGGTGCGGGCGCTCAGCATATCGCCACGGCGTACTGCCAATGGGCCGATGGACTTTTCAGTGAACTTGGCGATTGCCCCTTCCGGACCAAAGATGGCGGCAATTTCCTGTGCGCTTGCTTCAACGCGCGAGTTCGCAACAAAGGGATACTTACCTGCCAAAGACTTGCTGAAGGGCTCGTAAACCTGCGCGGTCCAGGTACGGTTGATTTCCGCTTCGGAAGGCTTGAGCAGCACTGCGAAGGATTGCATCAACGGGCGTACCAGCATCGGGCGCATCGTCACCTTCGCGCTGTCCGACACCCCATTCAACATCTGCTCATCCACATATTTGAGCGCCTCGGCGAGCTCCGAACCGTTGCCATCCAAGGTTTGGCGCATCAAGGTCGTACTGCCCGGGCCGATGTCGCCAGCATTCTTGATCTGGTTGAAGCGTGAACGCAGCTTGCTCAACAGCTCCAGATAACCCCTCATCAGGGACTGATCCTTACTCTCGCCACGAGCACGCATCAGGTGGCCCACAACGGCGAACTCACGGCCGATCGGTCCCATCGGCACTGCGCCGGGCTGGGCTGGGATGCTGGCCGTACTACCTGTTTGAACTGTGCCGCTAGGCGCACGGCGCAGAATGACTTCCTTGAACCAGCCGACAAAACCACGCTTGGCCTGCGTCAAACCGGCATCCACGAGGGATTGGTTATCCCACGAGGTTTCGCGGTAGAGGGTATCCATCAGCTTGGACAACGGCGACAGCGTCGGATCTCCCAGGCGATTCATATTCGTCACGGCCTGGTTGAAATCGGCAAACTCCGCCACAGTGACGTTCTGGACAAACTTCTGCCATTCACGCACATAGTCGGCCTTATACATGGCTGTCAGCGACTTCTGGATCTGCTCCGGGCTGCCTTCCAAGGTAAGGTCTTCACGGACCGCTGTTTTCAATACCCAGTCACTCGCCTGGGTTTCCTTGAATGCAGCATCCTTGACGGCGTTCTGAACGTAGCCTTCCCACGCTACGCGGGTGAAGACACCGGGCACAATATAACTGCCGGCAACAATGCCCTTGCTCTCTTCACCCACTATCGCAGCCACCGTGATGGCCGGGAAGCGCGCCGCTGCGCGCAGTTTGATTTCCGCGTACACACGCTCCCTGGCGGGCAAGCCCTTGACCACGCGGCGCAACGATTCGCGCGACTGGTCTACAAGCGCCAGCTGGTTTTCAATCAGCGGGAAATCCGGCTCGGTGGTTTGAGACAGCGTAAAGGTCAGCAGTTTTTCTGCGCTGCGGATCATCGCTTCGCGCGACATGCTGCCCCGGTGGCTTTCCAGCCAGCCGCGCCAGAAGCGGGTAATCTGGTCATTCAGGTGACCAGGATCGAGCTTATCCCGGTTGGCCAGCATTAGGTAGGTCTTCAGCGCGTTGTAGCCATCATCAACATTGCTGGGCGAGGCATCCTTGTAGGGCTGGTCCCCGCCTTGGGCAGCGGTCTGCACCGGCTTGGCGCTCTGTTCCTTCAAGCTGCCAGCCTGGGCGTTCACGTCTGTCAGGAACGATTCGAGATTCGTGGCGACCGGCTTGAGCATCAACTCCTGTACGCCATGGAAATACTCGCGGCGCAGCTTGGCTTCCAGTACGTCCCCCTTGTAAAGGCCAAAGCCCAGCGACAGCGGTTTGTCATCGCGGTATTTATGCAGCTGGACAATACGGTCCTGCAGAATCTCCATCGCCTCCAACCGCACCGCAAGATCGGTGTGGCCTTCCTGCAGACGCACGACCTTGTCGAGGTCGGCCTGCACATTGCTCAAGAGGCGCTGATTCCCGATGTAGGACGTGGTCCAACCCGCCAGGAGCAGACCCAGAACCGCCACCCCGCCAAAGAAGCTGGCATAGCGTATCTGTTGCTTTCGGCGGCTGGCGTACTGACGTACCAAGGCTTTGTCGGCAAAGATGACTTTGGAGAACAAGTCTTTGAGGAAGAAGCCATGACTGGCATTGAAGCGTTGTTCACGTTCTTCGCCGCTTACATGCAAATCAAAGCGCGAAGCCATCCGCTCCGTCAACGGGCTGACCGCACGGCCCTCCTGCAAGGCGCTGGTGAAGTAAAACCCACGGAATACCGGCTTGAACTGGAAAGGATTCTCCTCGAACAAGGTGGCGATGAAGGTACGCAACGCAGGCCGGATGGCGATGAATTCCATCGGGAAGGTGAGCAACCCAGGTGACATCGCCTGCTTGTGCTGCATCGACATGCGAACAGCGCTCAAGTCCTTCAGGCCTTCGCTCAAATGCTCGAACTGGGCATCGAACTGGGTAACTGCATCGACCGGCGCTTCGGCCTTGTAAGGCAGCGTCGCACCCCACACCTGCTGCCATTCGCTCTCATCACTGGCTTCGAAGAAGTCGGTAAAGCCCGCCAGGAGGTCCATCTTGGTGAAGACAACATAGACCGGTGCGAAGACTTCCAACTTCTCGGTCAGCTCCTGCACGCGCTGGCGCAGGTTCTTGGCTAACTGGATCGCATGTTCCGGACGATTCTGGCTCAGCTCGGAAATACTGACAGCGATCAGAATGCCATTGATTGGCGCTTTGGGACGGTACTTACGCAGCAGGCCCAAAAAGCCGAACCATTCGTTACGGTCTTCATTCTGTACCGAATAACGGCCAGCGGTATCAAGCAGAATACCCTCGGTGGTGAAGAACCAATCGCAATTACGTGTGCCACCAACGCCTTGAATCGCAGCTGCACCTTGCTCGGCAAACGGAAAATGCAGGCCCGAACTCTTGATGGCCGAGCTTTTACCGGCAGCAGGGTTACCGATGATCATGTACCAGGGAAGCTCGTACAACGCGGCACGGCCCGAGGTTTCGCCCAGCTTGGAATTGCAGATGGTCTTGATCGCATCCTCAAGCCGGCCACGCAGACGATCGACCTCGCTCTTACTGGCATCCTGCGCATTGTTTGCCGAATCGGCACCCTGGGCAGCGAGCATGACGTTCAGCTGTTCACCCGCCTGGGCTGCCTTATGGCGGCGCAACAACCAATACACCACCCATGCAGCAATGCTCAACGTAAGCACAATGGTCGGCAACACCATCGACCATTCAAAGACAGCAAACAAGACAAACAAGAGGCCACCGGCAAGCAACACCGCCAGCAATGAAATTACGCGTAGATCCCGGAAAAACCTTGCAAGCCAATTCATTAAAAAATCATCCGAGTTAAGGATTAAATATGATTCTATTTACGCTAATAAAAGGTAGCGCATCGGTAAGGCTATTAACGAACAAATGCGCTGCCAAAACGAAAACTAACCCTGGGCTTACACCACGTTTGCACCGGCAGGCTCCGGCGCAGCGCCTATAAGGCAAAGCCCGCGCTCTACCCAGCCGTCGTTCAAGACCAGCATAGTGGGCAAACCTTGCTCCACCGCCATCTGGCAAGCCAGGGCATAACTGGCTAAGCGCCCACCCATGTTTGCATCGCCCGTCGCGCTACGTACATGGACCACTTCATTCGGCTGCAGCGACATTGGTGCGGCGGTCAACAAGGAAGCGACTTCTGCAGCTTCCGGCCCCAAGCCCAGTCCACTGCAAAGCCACCCCGTCTCGACGGGTAAAGCACGCTGGCCAGTACGTTGACCAAACAGATTGAGCAACACCTTGGCGGCATGGGGCCGCGTACGTGCGATAGCGTCGCACGGCGCAAGATCAGCCATGCCAAGTTGCGCAATCGGTGGAAAGTCCGCCAGCTCAAATGCTGTGTTGGCAAGCAACAAGGCGGCAGCAGATTCGCCAGGAATATGGATGCCACCGCGATCCCCTGCGTCATCACTGAACAGACCATCGTTAAGCGACTGTTGGCAAACACTGGAACCCGCCGCCAACAAGAGCACCACAACGGGTTGGGACAACACAGCCAGCTCATCGACCACCGCATTCAGATGCCGGGACAAACCATTCACCGCCATAGGACGGATTTCCACCTGCAGCTGGGCTGTGGACAAACCGAACCTTGCCAGCTGGTCGTTCAGCCAGGGTGCGATAACCACCTCTGCCGCCGCATCCATGCCGGGTTCCAGCAGCAGCTGCACGCGCAACAATGGCGGTACGCATTGAGCGGCTTCCATCTCAACCGGTTCGGGCGTCACTTCGCCCAACCAGGCTGGGTTCAGCTCTGCTGCACGCTGTGGCTGCCGAGGCCGGACAAATGGGACCTGTGCTGCAGCCAGTTGCGTCAATACGCCCTCCAGGCGGTCGATCACGCTTGCCAACAGGGCAAGCGCACGTTGCCGGCCGGCAAGCGGCGCATTGTCGGCATCGTGCTGCCATGCAGCTGGCAACACAGTCAGATCAAGGTCTGGGTATCGGCGCGTCACCAAAGGAAAGCCATTGGGATCGCACAGCTCGGTATCGAGTGGAGGAACGGGCGCAGCCTGCAAGGCATCGGCGATTTCGCCCAAGGTTTCACCCACAGGAGTCGCCACCTCGGCTGCAATCACGTTAAGCATGGGCAATGAAGCAGCAACTGGTTCAGCATTGGCCGCAGGGGCCGCTACAGCAACCGGTGGTGCGGCAAGACGTGCCTTCCTGCGCCGCCACAGCCAATTCAAACCCAAAAAGGTAAAGAAGATAGCCAGTGGCAATACCAGCAGATAAAGCACGATGTCTTCAGTGCCTGGTACAAGGTGGATTTCCTGCCAATAGAGGATCACTAACCCCCAGGTGCCTGCACACACCAATGCCAGCAGCAGTAAGGCCCGTAAAAACTTAGCCATGGATTACGTTCAGCAATAGGGTGGATAACGATGCGTGCATGCCAGATCAAACATGGTCGAGCACTTGAAACTGGGTCGCAATCAGGGATGCCCCACACGCAGTGGTGTCGCCATGTCGCGCCAGTGGCTTGCCATCGATCAGATGCGTAAAGTCGCCGCTCACAATGACGCAGGTCCCGTGGCCGGGTATCGGGCAGGAAACCTTGTCGCCAACGCGGGCAACCGGCTTGCCATTGATTGTTGTTGTCATCGAGCCCTCCAACACGGTACCGCCGTGGCTGGTTGGATCTCCCAATAATATATAGGGCTTACCCATTTATTATTCCTCCCTGCAAAAAGGCTGCGCCTATTTGCAAACTTGCTGTGCAGATGATCAGGACCTATGTGCTGCTCGTAACAATTCTTGAACTTGGCCAAGTTCGAAGAAATGGCAGCCGAGCGTGGGTCAAGGCGTGCATGCTATCCCAAATCGCCGATCAATCAATATCCATAGTTGAATGCTTATGAGCGTGCCAATTCAATATAGGGCACCACAATCTCTATCCACATGCACCCATTTCTTGACGCTGTTCAGTGTCACGCCCGTTACAAAACCACATTTACTTGGCAGGCTCTGCCACAGGCTTACCCAACGCGCCTTTACGGCGCAGTTCAACGTGGCCGAAATCCATCATCTTCCAGCGCCCACCCCATACCAGACCCAGTGATTCCGCCACTTCGCCATATAACTCGTAACCCCGCATAGCCCAGGGGTCTTTTTCCGAAATCACCAGTTTGCCGTTGCGCAGAAACGCACAGTCCGCCGCCAGACCGTATTGATGGTAGCTCTGGAACGCCCGTGCATTGGACACCTGCGGTCCCATGGCAGCCAAGGTATTCTGCCTGCTCGGACTCCGATACCCTTCCAGAATGGCCATCTTGTAACCATGCTTCTCTTCCATCATGCGAAACGCCACCAGAAGGCGCTGCCGAAATTCCTCGTCCAGCAGCATCCAGTCCCGGCTCGCAGAAACCAGCATGGGGCGGACCATTTCCACTTCCTGCGTCAAAAATGCCTCTGGCGGCAAAGGTGGTGGCGGAACCAGCTGCTCACCACGCAATAGCTGCGCTATAACGGCATTTTCCTCTGCAGGTAGATCTTCATATCCACCCGTGCCGATTTGATTGTTCAACATTGCTACTAATATTAGGGGAGTGATCAGTACGCACAGCGTGGCAAGTAATAACCACCTGTTTTTAAGAACTGCATTAAACAGGTTTTGCAGTCTACTGCGACTACCCTCGCCTACCGAGCTTTGCAAATCACCCAGGCTTGTCATACCCGCGGTGCGCTGCTGTTGGAACCTGAAACAAAATTGGGACCAAGCCTTTGCAATGCGTTCACGCAAACCGGCAGAAAGCAGTAATAAACCCGCCATCAGCACCAACAACAGCAATACACTGGCAGAGAATATAATTAAATAATTTTCGTACATTCTGATTTGACCACTACTGCATTCACGCGTTACTTTTGTCTCATTATTCTTGCATGATTCAGTGCTGGAACCGCAGCGTATTTGGCAAGACAGGTCATCACTATATAAAAATCACCGGTGCCAAATAGCGACACCTTTGGATTAGACATCAATGAAATCAACCCCAAAACAACCGGGCAATCAGTCATCCCGTCCGTCGCTATACAAGCCGGACAGCACCTCTTCATTCAGCGTCCTGGATGCGGCAACCGTCCAAGGCGGGCAAAAGCGCACCAAGACCCCTGCTGCAAAGGAAAAAACTGCTACCCGCTTATGGCCATGGGCCGTAGCCATAGTCGTTGCAATTCTGGCATCGCTCATCGTTGTCGTTCTGCTTTTTTCCTCTCACGAAGCCGAAGCGCCAGTCATTACCCACGCGCCGGTATCTGCACCTGCGACTGCCAAAGTACCTGAGGCACCAGCCGTTCCCCTGAGCGAGACTCCAGCCCTCAGCCCGGAAATCGGTAAGCCTGCATTGGTTGAGCAATTGGAAATGCCCCAGCAGGAAAGCCCGACGACAGGGGCTGACCCGATGGCTATCCTGAATGCTGACCATAGCCAACCCAATGCGCCCCAAGTTGCTGGAACACCACCTGTCGCAAAGTCTGCCTCAGCGCCTCCCGCTTCTGCGAAGCCCAATATAGCCAAGCCGAAGGCTGCCGGTAAACCGCGTGAAATGCCGATGGAAGACCCAACCAAGGCACAACGCGATGTGGATGTGGATTTCATGGAAGCCGTGCTGAGCCGTATGCCGAAGCCAGCTCCGCGTAACGAGCCTAAGCCAGAACCCAAGGCAGACGCCAAACCTGACCATAAGGCAGAGCCCAAGCCAGAAGCTCCGCATGAGCCTAAACAGCCCGAAGCACAGTAACCCGCTCGAAGTGCCACATCAGACTACGTGGCTTGTCTGATGTGATAGTCGATACTCCCTAGCTATAGCTATAGCTATAGCTATCGGCCAGTCTATCTTCGCATTAACGCCGATAGCGTGTGGCTAGGTGCGCTCAGGCAAATAAGGCTTGATCGCTTTGCGCAGCAGATGCGGTATCAGCAGCTGTACCGGCATACGCAGCCAGTGCCCCCTGACATACAAGCAAAAGCGTGCCAGCCTGTCGCCCACTCGTTTGGCCAGGGGGTGGCGAGGCCTTAGCGCACGTAGGATCAGCGCATCCATCAGCAAACGGACAGGCATAACAGGACCTGCTTTTTGTAGCGCTGCCCTGCTCGCTGCAGGTACAGGTGTTTGCCACGTGTGCATGCTATAGCGTACGGCATAGTAAAGCGGCCGTTGCAGTTCCAGCTCGTGCGCCCGGGCGATCAACCGATCAAAAAATGCCGGCTCCTTGCCAAAATGCCGCAACAGACGGTCGAGATCGAACAGATCCCGCATGCTGCTTTCCCATTCGCTTTCATGGAACAGATGACAAGCACTATGAATGACCATATCACACGGTGCTAGCACGAATACCCCCTGCTGTTCCGGCAGGGGAACCGCATCGGCGTGCAGCTTGGTCGGATCGGGGTGATAGCGCGCTGTAGGGGGCAGAATGGTGTGGTGGACGTCCAATACATTCTGCCGTTTCTGATGCATCAAAGGCGGTAACTCGTGCATCCACTCCCGGTAATAGCGGTTGTCGTAGGCATCGTAGTGCGTATTGATCCATCCCTGCCAATAAAGGCACGCCTCCACATCATCCAACCGCTTTTTGGGCACCAGGATATCGACGTCCCCAAAAAATCGGCCATGCGAAGACGGCAGGTCGGCCATGGCATATGCCGCGCCCTTCAATAGCACAACGCCCACACCAAGCGGCTTGAAAGCCAGCTCCAAACGCTTCACTTCCCAGGCCGCTGCACGACGATTAGCAACACATTGCAAGTAGGCGGAGGCCAGCCGCGCCTGTACAGGTGCCGGCAAGGCTGTGATAACCGATGCAGCCTGTAATTGAGCGGCAAGGCTGCCCGTCAGCAATGCAGTGTCGGAAAGTCGTAGCACCGCATCCCATTCGTTGAGCGCCCATCCCGTTGAGCTGGTAGGGTCGATCAGAACGCGGCTAAGCTTGGCAAAGGCGTTCATGGCATACGCTCGGCTAATTGCGGCGCGGGTTCGGTAGCGATGGAGGTGGTGGCCAGACCATCGAAGAAGCTGATGGCATCGGCCAGCCGACTGTACTCGAACCGATAGGACGTCGCCTGCCGCATCAACCCAACCAGGGTGTCAAAGCCTTGCTTGCCATGCAGGCTGTAATTGAATGCCTGTTCCGCCAGCTTCAATACAACTTGGGTAGCAGCAATGGGTTCAGCCTTGGTTGCCGCATCGGCTTGGTAATTAGGGAAGGCAACCCAACCTACCGGTACGCAACAATCCTGCTGATCAATACTTTCCAATGGCGGCTTGGCATGCGCTACAGCGCCCTTTTGTGTATCCATCACAACAGGCGTAAAGATAAGATCCGGCCGTAACGATTTGATCACTTCAATCGAACGGTTCTTCAAACTGACTGGCCTAGGTAAAGGCTGAATCCATCCGTCATCCAGTCGAATCAGCGTCAGCTCATCCGATAGCAATCGCCACCCACCCCCATAGACCAACCCCGCGCAAAGCGTGCTCTTACCCGCCCCACTATGACCCGGCAGTATCAACGCCCGTCCGTTTTTCTCCAGCACAGCTGCGTGCAAGATGAGATATTGGTTTGCGTTCTGGCTGACACACCAATTCATACCCCACTCGAACATGGCATAGGCTTGTTCGACAGGTAGAGGGAGGAAGGGCATCCTCAGGTCCGACCAGAATTGCACTTGGGGAAAAATCCATCGCCGGAACCAGGGCGAAGAAAGATTCACATGGAAATCGGCATAGCCCGGCTCAGCCAAAAGATAGTCGGCATAGGCTGTGGCCAGACCATGCACAACAGTGGAGAAACGGGATTGAATACGACAGACGAAGGGACCTGTCCGTATATAGAGAGCATTATGGGCAAGTTTGTCCTTAAGCGCTGCACGGGTAAGGTCGCGTACCCTCATGCTGCTATCCGACTATGGCCAAAACACACACGGTAGATCGGCACCAAACCCATGCCTTTGGATAAGCTGAACGCTGCCCACATCACTGCGTATCGCACTCAATCAATCCAAGGCCGTATAGGTCCGATAGGCGCTCATCCACTTGGTCCTGTAATGTCTGGTCAACGGCAAGCCCAAGCCCGGCCGCCACACCAGCAACCAGCTGCGCACTGTCTTGCGCTACCGGTGAAAGCAAACCGAGCAGAAAACCCGCGAAGGCGTCCAATACAAATGTATCGCCCGCGCCTGGGTGGAACACCAGGCAGTCTTCATCGAAATGGCGGATTTCCAAAGGAAAGCTCGAATGAGTAAACCAAAATGCTTGTCGCATTGCGGCATTCGGGGGCATCAACGCTTAATCAAAAGCTAGTGATAGGTATCTTCGAAGAATTTCTTCGCATCGGCTTCATACATCTTCTTACCGGTGGAAGTCAGGTAATAGCCCACAGTGGAAATGTCATTCCAGATCTTGATGACATCACCCGTCTTGAGCGCGTAATCCGCAAACCCGCTCATGGCATTTAAAAGACAGGCGATCGCGTGGAAAGCAAAACTGCCAGGATAGTCGTTCAGCACCGTCTGCATCGACTTGGTGCCGTAGTTATACTTGCTCTTGCTGGTAAATACGCTGTGGAATTCTGTGGTTGGGGTATAGGGAGCAGGCCAGGTTGTATGATTTTTCCAATACCCGGGGCTCAACCCACCGCAGCTTGGGCTCTGCCCTGGCTGTAGCGACACATTGCCCGACATGAAACCAGACGCAGAACATCTCCGTGCCGCACCCATTACAGGCCGGCTTGCCAATGACATCAATACGGGTGCAACTGCCGCACCTTTGATAAGCCGGCGTCGGGCGGCTGCCCGAATCCTATCCTCATCCTCTTGCACTGGGGACGCATTACTGAGTCCGTCGAGCTGAGGTTTATCGTGCTGCGTATTATTCATAAACACCTCGAACCTCTATTGTTGGCGGCAATGTTACGCCGAGGTCAATTCGCCTATGTTCGCCAAACAGATCCTTGCCAACTACCAAAAGCGCAATCTGCGACGCTATTCAAGCAAAATACAGACCAAACTCCAAAACCACTTTGTTTATCATGCACTTAACGAGAAATTTCTCTTTCAAGCCATGATGGAATTCGAGAAACTGTAAAAAATGTCGACATCCAACATTTTGTCTGCTCAGGGTTCTTTCAACATCCCAATCAGATAGCGTACAGGGATCGCGAAGCTGATGCCGGAGGGTTGGCTAAGCACAGCCTCTTTGCTGGCTTTCACAAAAACCATGTTCAGAATGCCGATTACAGTACCACTTTCCAGATCAAAAAGCGGCCCGCCGCTGTTTCCTGGATAAGCGGTGGCATCCAATTGATACACTTCGAAAGCCCCGGACTTCAACCGGCGGATCGCCGCTTCGTTCAATTGTCGCGCGTTTCCCCCCGGAAGTGCGACTGGGGTGATAGCCGAGATGATGCCCCGGTGGGTTACTGGCGACAACCCCAATACTGCGCCAATCGGAAACCCCATGAATCCGACGGACTGCCCTTCCCGAATAGCGCTGCTGTCCTTCTCCAGGCTCACCGCCGGCAATGGTGCACCATCCAACTCAAGCACTGCCAGATCATAAGCAGGGTCACGCTGCCGGACCTTGACCTGCCTCAAATTACCTGTGCCTGGGCCGCTCGCAATCTGCGCCATGAGGCGCTCGCCGTTGGCAACATCCAGCACTTCCGGTACCACATGGCCATTTGTCGCGACTAATGTGCCGTTACCTACCGCAAAGCCGGTGCCATGCATCATGAACGGCGGGCTGCGCGTGGCTTGGTAAGTACCGATCACCACAATCGAAGGCTTCAGGCGGGCAATCACATCTGGCAGTGACTCTGCCGCCCTGCCCATACATGGCCATACCAATAGCATCAGCAGTGCGAGGTAGAACCTAAACAACACCGTACCCCTAACTCAGCTCGTATCTACATGGCTCCCAGAACTCATCCACGATTCTACTGCGCGACTGTGAATAGATTCTTACAAGCCAACCCAGGCTGGCATTGTGAACAGATTTGGGGGAAATCAAAGCATAAACCAGCGTAACACCAGGCTTTGGTGCGATTTTTGCCACGCAGACACCCGAAAAACGACAGCTAACTCTGGCTGAAATGTCCTACATACCACGGCATGGCAACGTGTATACCGGACTGCAGGTCGTGGCTGGGCTTGTACCCCAGCAGTGTCCCTGCTTTTCCGATGTCAGCTTGCGAGTGCCTTACATCACCGGGCCGGAACTCCCCATACACTGGGGTGGCTGCAGCAATACTCGGGTGAGTCGGTTGAAGCGCCGATTTCAGAATTGCAAACAGGCTGGTCAACGTGGTCCGGTCGTTGACCGCAACGTTGTAGACTTGATTAATCGCCGCGGCGTCTGTGGTCAGCGCCGCCAACAGGTTGGCCTGCACTGCATTGCCCACAAAGCAGAAGTCGCGGCTGGTTTCACCATCGCCGTTGATTGTTACCGGCTCACCCAGCAGCAGCGCACGCGTCCAACGGGGAATTACTGCGGCGTACGCGCCTTCCGGGTCCTGCCTAGCGCCAAATACGTTGAAATAGCGCAGGCCAATCGATGCAAAGCCGTAACAACGACCAAACACATCGGCGTACAACTCATTTACAAGCTTGGTCACGGCATAAGGCGAAAGCGGTCTACCTATCGTGTCCTCCACCTTGGGCAAACCGGGGTGGTCACCATAGGTGGAGCTGGATGCTGCGTATACAAAACGCCGTACCTTGGCGTCCCGCGCTGCGACCAGCATATTCAGGAATCCATCGACATTGGCTGCATTGGTAGCAAGGGGGTTCGCCAGAGAGCGCGGCACCGACCCCAGCGCTGCTTGATGCAACACATAGTCCACGCCCTGGCACGCCGCTTGGCAAGCTGCCGCATCGCAAATATCAGCCTCAACAAAACGAAAGCGCGCCCATTGCGCAGGTGTTACGAGCCCCTGCACTTCCGTCAAGTTACGGCGATGCCCTGTAGCGAAATTGTCCAGACCTACAACTTCCTGGTCGAACCGAAGCAAGGTTTCAACGAGATGAGAGCCGATAAAACCGGCACACCCAGTAACCAACCAGCGATTGGGCTGGCCGGACAGTCGGCCCTGCAACTGCTCCAGCACAGTAGAGGAAAGCCCGCTCATAGCCGCCATACCGTTACACCTTGCGTGCCTAGTTGCTGCGCATCAAAGAGGCTCTTCACATCCGCCAGCACCCCTTTGGCCTGCAACTTGCCTACATAGTCGGACAAGGGTCGTTGCTTGTATTCCTTATGCGCAACAGCCACCACCAACGCCGCAGCAGGTGGCAGCTGGTTCCATGGGGTCAGCTCCACACCATACTCGTGTATCGCTTCACCAGCGTCTGCAACCGGGTCGTGCACCAGCACATTGGCACCATACGACTGCAATTCACGGATGACATCAATCACTCTGGAATTGCGCAGGTCCGGGCAATCCTCCTTGAACGTCAGCCCCAGCACCACAATGGGGGCATCCTTTACCTGCCATCCGTTACGCACCAGATTCTTGATAGTCTGCTCGGCGATGAATTTGCCCATGCCGTCGTTGATCCGCCGGCCTGCAGTAATCACCTCCGGGTGGTAACCGAGCATCTCGGCCTTGTGAGTCAGATAGTATGGGTCCACCCCGATGCAGTGGCCGCCAACCAAGCCTGGCCGGAAAGGCAGGAAATTCCACTTACTGCCAGCTGCCTGCAACACTTCAAGTGTATCGATGCCGACCTTGTCGAAAATAATGGCCAACTCATTCATCAGGGCAATGTTGAGGTCACGCTGCGTGTTTTCGATTACCTTGGCAGCTTCAGCGACCTTGATGCTGGAAGCGCGATATACCCCGGCTGTCACCACAGCTGCATAGGTTTCTGCTACCAAATCCAATGTCTTCGGCGTATCGCCCGACACCACCTTGATGATCTTGGTCAGCGTCCGCTCCTTATCACCCGGGTTGATCCGTTCCGGCGAGTAACCCACGAAGAAGTCCGTCTTCCACTTCATACCCGAATGCTTTTCGATGATCGGAATGCAGACCTCCTCAGTCGCACCAGGGTAAACCGTCGACTCAAACACTACAGTCGCGCCGCGCTTAAGGTTCTTGCCAACAAACTCGGATGCGCCGACCAATGGACTGAAGTCAGGTTGATGCGCCTCATCCACCGGTGTAGGTACCGCCACGATAATGAAGTCTGCCTGTGCCAAAGCCGCAGGGTCGCTGCCTACCTTGAGTTGGGTTGCGGCACGCAAATCTTCAGTACTGACTTCCCCGGTCGGGTCGTTGTACTGCTGGTACTGCTCAATCTTCTTGGTGGAAAGATCAAACCCGATGGTAGGCATCTTCTTGCCAAACTCCACCGCCAACGGCAACCCGACGTACCCAAGACCGACAACCGCAACCGTAGTCATGACATGTTCCCCTGCTTGAATATTGATTTAATTTGGCACCCGTTCCCATCCTGCGCTACGGCACCAGAGTACGGGCTACTGGATACAACGGTTCCATTTCACAACCTGCTACGAGCAGCTGTCCGCAAAGTAAAGTGCAACGCAGAAACCAGAATGTACCTGTGTACTTAAGGCTTTCGAGCAGCACATAAGCCCTGATCACGGCTGCGCAGTAAGATCGTAAACAGGTTCTTACAGCGTCTTGAGCAGCTGGCCCACCTCCGCCTGCGCAGGCAACTTGTCGCCAAGCTTGGCCAAACCTTCCAACTCCTTACGCGCCTCACCCTTCTGCCCAGCTTTGATCAGCGCCTTGGCCAAATTCAATCGTACCTGGGGCGCCTCGGGCGCCAATGCAACCGCCTTCCTCAACAAGTCCAGCCCGCGGGTCGCATCGCCTTTTTCCACCAGCAGTACACCCAATGTATCCATCATGGCAGGCTGATCCGGCGCAAGCTTCCATGCCTGTTCGGCATAGCTCAATGCCTGAGGATCGCCAAACTGCGCAGCGGTCCAGGCCAGATTGTTGAGCAACACCGCGTCACCAGGGTGCATGGCCAATAACTTCTGGTAGTACATGGCTGCAGTACGATAATCAGCTTTCCGGCCCGCCGCCTCAGCAAGGTAAAGCGGGAACGCGCTGTCTTTAGGGTGGTCCTTCAGCCAGCTTGCCGAAAAGGTGTCTGCACCGGCTGGATTGGTCTTGAGCAGTAAATCATGCAGCCGAATTGCCAATAAGGGTGCATCGGTCTGTTTAAGCCCCTGGCGATAGACCAGCTCAGCCTCCGGCCAGGCTTTGCTCGCAGTATGCACATTGCCTTCCAGCACATAGCCTACAGCCTCTTTGGGGCGATCTTTCTGCAAAGCACGCGCACCAGACAAGGCTTCCTTAGTACGGCCGGCTGCCAAGTCCAGCATGACGATGCCGTGTTGCGCTTCGAGCAGATCCGCCTTGACGCCCAGGGCACGCCGCAGGCTGGATTGCGCACCGTTGTTATCCTTCGCCTCCAGCTGTACCTGGGCCATGCGCAGATAAGGCTGCGGCGAACTCGGCAACAATTGCGCCAGTTTGTTGAATGTCGCCATGGCCTGGTTCACATCGCCTGCTGCACCTTGCGCACGGCCTACGATATCGAGTATCTCCGGTTTTTCCGGCAAAGCACCCAATGCATCCTGGGCGGCAGCCAGCGCGCTCTTAGTATCGTGACTGCTGAGATAGCTGGAGATCAACACCACACGTGGGCGAACCTCGTTGGGTGCTGCGGCTACCGCCTTGGTGATCGTCGCGATCACTTCGCTACGCTTGCTGCCCGATTTGGCCTGCAGTTCCGCCAGCGCCAAAATGGCCTGGAAGTTTTTTGGGCTGCGCGCAATCATCGCCTCAAAGCGCTTCTTGGCTTCTGCTGGCTTCTTGTCCCGCATATCAAGACCAGCCAGATTGCTGGTTGCCGCGAAGTCGTTCGGCTCCTTGCTCAATGCTTTTTCAAAACTCTTACGCGCACCTACCGCATCCTGCTTGCCAAGCAAGGCGGAACCACGCAGATTGTCCGCCAACGCGGCTTTCGGCTGCTTCTCTTCCAGCTTGGCAATCGCCGCCAGCGCCTGGTCGAACTCCTTCTGACGTAAATGCGCCGTAATCAACGCCAGGTCGGCATTGATGCTGTTATCCACCTCTACGGCTTGCTCGAGTTCTGCAATGGCTTGTCTGCTATTGCCCTTGGCCATGTGAGACATCGCCAACGCCGTACGTTTTCTGCTGCTCTTCGGGTCCAGTGCCGAGGCTTTGCTGAAGTAGGCGGCAGCCTTGTCGAGATCCCCTGCCCGCACAAATACTTCACCTGCCAGGGCCAACATATTGGAATCGGTTTCGATCTTGCCCAGCAACGGCTCTATCGTGGTTACCGCCTTGTCGGTCTGCCCGCTATGCAAGTAACTCATCACCAGTGCACGCCGCGCAGCAAAGGACTCCGGCATGCCTGACAACACCTTCACCAAGTGGGATTCCGCACGGGTATAGGACTTCAACTCATATTCAATCGCGCCCGCCAACTGCAAGCCAAACAGGTTATCCGGTACGACTGCGAGGAACTGGTCGATGGCTTCCTTGGCGGCAGGGAATTTGCGCTGCTGCAACGCCAGCCTTGCCTCAAGCAAGCGGGTTTGCGGGTGTTTGGGCGCAAACTTGCGCAGCTGGTCCAACTGCTTGCTGACTTCATCGAGCTTGTTGTCGTCCAACCAGCGGGTCATCAACGCGACATGCGCTGGCAGGTAGTCCGACTTGGCATCAAGCGCACGACGATACGCCGCGATAGCCGCATCATTTTCCTTTTGCGCTTGCAATATGTCGCCCTTGATCAGCCAAGCCTCGTATAACTTGGGAGCCTTGGCCAGCACACCCTCGATCATGGTCATCGCACCAGCCAAATCTCCACTGGTCGCAACCATCTGCGCCTGCCCGACAATGGCGGGCTGGTAATCCGACTTGGCATCGAGCGCTGCTTTGAACGCCGCCGCGGCAAGTTCCGACTTCTCCTGAGCGAGATAGGCACGACCTAAGGTCGCCTGCAGCTCGGCTTTGCTCTCTGCACTCGTCAACTGGATCTTTGCAAATTCGTCCGTCACCTTCTTAGACAAACCCTGTGCCAGCAAGGCCTCAGCCAGCAATGGCACTGTCTGGTCGGCCGAATAGTTCAGGTCCTTAGCCTTGCGCAGCTCTACCTCTGCCGCCCTGGGATCATCACCATCGAGTAAAGCCTTACCCAGCAGAAACCGCGCTTCAGCGATATTTGGGTCAACCTGCAGCGCATTCTTCAATTGGATAAGCGCCGCTTTATTGTCTTTCTGAGTCAGATACGTCTTGGCCGAAGCAAGCATGGTTTCTGGGTTTTCCTTGTTGCAACCCAGTAAAAGCAAACTCATAAACAGTGCGGAGGCAATAGGCCTACGGATGGGATACCGGTTAGTCACAGTGGTCTCGACGTCGTGGGTTGTTCGAATCTGATCCGGCGTTACTTCAGGCCGAACCGGTGCATCAAATCGTAGAGCGTGGGGCGGCTGACTCCCAACAATTCAGCGGCCTTCACCACATTGCCATCCACACGCCCCAATGCCGCGATCACCACGCGCTTTTCCGCATCATCCCTGGACTGGCGTAGATCCAGTACGGCTGCGTCACTCGCCTCCTGTACTTCCAGGCCGATGTCATCTCGGGTGATCTGATTGCCGTCGGCCATGATCACTGCACGTTTGATGCAATTTTCCAACTCACGTACGTTGCCCGGCCATGTGTGCGCCTCAATCGCCCTTACCGCGTCTTCGCGCAATACCATCGCGCCACGCTTCTGCTCTGCGGAAAAACGCCTGACAAACGCATGGGCCAACAAGGCTGAATCCCCCTGCCTGGCACGTAAAGGAGGTACATTGACGACAATCTCAGCCAGGCGATAGTACAGGTCCTCACGAAACCGGCCTTCCTTGATCAACGTCCTCAGGTCCTGATGTGTGGCGCAGACAATACGGATGTCGATAGGAATTTCCGTGCGACCGCCCAAGCGCTCGATCACCCTCTCCTGTAGGAAACGTAGCAATTTCGCCTGCAAACTAGGCGGGAGGTCCCCAATTTCATCAAGCATCAGGGTTCCGCGGTTCGCCGTCTCGATCTTGCCGGGTGTGGTTTTTGCCGCACCGGTGAACGCCCCCTTCTCGTAGCCGAACAACTCGCTTTCGAGCAGATTGTCGGGAATCGCAGCGCAGTTGATAGCCACGAAACGCTCGCCACGCCGGCTGGATGAGTCATGCACCGCTCGCGCAAGCAACTCCTTGCCCGTACCACTC
Organism: Chitinimonas violaceus; assembly: GCF_052601015.1. Taxonomy (NCBI): domain Bacteria; kingdom Pseudomonadati; phylum Pseudomonadota; class Betaproteobacteria; order Neisseriales; family Chitinibacteraceae; genus Chitinimonas; species Chitinimonas violaceus. Next base: position 20,569 of record NZ_JBQXDJ010000016.1, read on the forward strand.
TCCCCCAACACCAGCACCGTTGCGTCGCTCAACGCCACTTTTTCTATGGTACGGCACACCTTCAATAGTTCTGGGTCACGCGTTACCAACCCCGAGAGCACATCCGGCTGTTGCATCTGCTGTAGCCGGCTGTTTTCCTGTTGCAAGTCATACAGGTGATAAGCCCGGTTGATGGTGAGCCCCAGCATCTCTACTTCAAACGGCTTGGAAAAGAAATCGTAAGCACCAAGACTTACCGCACGCAGGGCATTGGCTCGGTCGTTCTGCCCAGTCAGTACGATCACTTTGGTATCAGGCGCCGTTTCCAGCATCTGCTCCAACAGCTTGAACCCTTCCGACACTGAATTCTCATCAGGCGGCAGACCCAGGTCCATCGTGACAACCGCAGGTTGGTGCCGCCTCACCTGTATCAGCGCGCTTTCCCTGTCGCCCGCAGTCAGCGTCTCATAGCCATCAAACGCCCAACGCAACTGCTTTTGCAACGCCGGGTCGTCTTCAACAATCAATAACGGCCGCAATTTATCCGCGCTCATCTCGCCTCCGATGGTGTCAGGCTGTTATCTTTGTACTGGGCGGGTTCGAACAGGGGTAACAACAGGCTAACCTGCGTCCCCTGATCAACCACGCTGTCGACCAGTACCTTGCCGCCCAACTCTTGCACATACTGAAAACTCTCATAGGCCCCTATGCCCATACCGGCAGGCTTGGTGGTTTGAAATGGCTTGAAGAGGCGCTCCCGAAGGAACTCGGCGCTCATGCCGTGACCCGTATCGCCAATCTCGACTCTGGCCTGTTGCCCCTGCCTACCCAACCGTACCCAAACCCGCCCAGTCTCGGGCGTGGCATCCAGTGCATTCTGAACGATATGCCCGATAACCCGCTCAATCCTGTCTTCATGTACCCGTGCAATAACCCTTTCCTGCAGTTCTATGTCCACTTTACGCAACTGTGCTGCCTTCGCAGCCTGAATACGGCGAATTACTTCACCCAATTCCACCCCGCGCGGGCTATCAATCGGCGTAGCGCCCTCGCGCAGTTGCATCATCAGCTGCCGCATCCGCTCCACTGCATTTTCGACCGTCATCAGCATATCCTGCTGAAATTCGGGGTTGTCTTTGTGGCGTTCCGCGTTCTTCAACATCAAGGCCAGTTGGGTCACGATATTCTTGAGGTCGTGCACCACAAAAGCCGACATGCGATTGAACGAATCAAACTTCCTGGCTTCCAGCAAGGCTGCGGTCGCCTGCATCTGCCCAAGAAAGGCACCTGCCTGTCGCCCCGCCGTCTTCAATAGATCATTGACTTCCCAATTCACATCGACCTTGGTACGCGCCGTCGCCAAGATCACAAAACCGATCAGTTCCGTTTGCGTACCAATCGGGATCACCAACCAGGCATTGGGAATATCGACCAACCACGCAGGCAACAATAATTTGTCGTAACGCCCTGGCAGGGACCGGTATTCCTCGAGATTAATGACCCAACCACTGTCACCCAGAAACTTGCGTAATGAGCTATCCAAGGGTTCTGTCGCTGTAGATGGCGGCAGATTCCAGGTGGCGGCCGGCGCGAAATGCCCAGCCCCATCATCCCTGAGCCACAACGCGCCAGCAGGGCTCTCCACCATATCGGCTAAACCACGCACAACCTGCTGACCAAGTTCTGTCGAACCACCTTGGGAAGATAGCGTTTGCGTAAAGCGCAACCACTGCTCGCGGTAATCGTAGCGGTAACTGAAGAAATGCTTGCCAATTTGCACACGTAGCTTGGCGCGTATCGATTCAGACAGGGTAAGAATGCTCAAGATCAGCATTGCCGCACAGAGCACGGCAAGTTGTAAGGCACGTCCCCATTCGCCGCCAAAGTAACGTACGTAATAGCCGGCACCTGCCACCAGCAATAAATAGATGCCAACACCGATCAACGTTGCGGACTGCAATGCGGCCCGCTTGGACAACACGATCCTGGCTTTCCAGTCCTTGCTGCGTATGGTGGACATCGCAATCAGCGGTGCAGCCAGAGTATGCACAAACCCACGGATACTGAATGCATCCGCATCCAGGCGGGCAAAGAGCAAAGCGTCGGAGTAAAGATACAGATCAAAAAGAGACGCACAGCTCAAACCCAGACACAAGGGCTTGATGCTCCAACGTGCATCGGGCGAAACATTACGGTACAGCTGCTCGACCAGCACCAGCGTCAGGATGCTCAAGGCAAGGGAATCGACCAATGTCAGATGATTGGACAGCGCACTGTATGCCGGCCCACCGAAAACCATCAGCAGTTGTGCACCAAGCCCGGCGACCACCAGCGCAACCGTTATGCCTGCCAAGTAATACAAACGCCGCGGAAGACGATCGTCGGTAGCGGGTTCAGTCTTGAGCAGCACCACCAGAAACCCACACCACGCACCGATTCGTAGCAGATCCAACAAATGTGTGCTGAGCAGGAAAAGCGGCGTTCCCCACAAACCAAACAACACGCCGCACCAAGCCCATAACGCAGAAAGACCCGCTGCGGTGAGCACATATCCACTCCGCAAGCCGTTTCGCGCGCTGTTGAACAAGTACAGCCAAAATACCGTATAGACGAACCCAGCCAGGCCATAACTCCAGGCTGCAACTGTTGCAGTATGTGCATCCATCTGGGCGCTCAGGAACCTTTGCTTACACGATCAGAAATTGACTCACGCTTTATAGACGACAGCGCTTTAAAAGGGATGTACCACCAGGAAGGTTGCTTGCAGTTACCAAGCAACACGTAGGTTCTAAGGATCTGTTCCACACCTGTAATGCACAAGCCTTAACAGGGTACAGTGCAAGGCCGGAATCAAAATGCACTTTTGTACATGAATGATTTCTAGCCACACATGAGCCCCGTTAAGGCTCGCGCGGTAAAACTTAGGTACATCTCACAACCAATGCACTAATCAACCTGATCAATTCGCGCCTTTACCCGTCAATACCACACCCACGGTCTCAAACAAGATGACCATGTCTAAAAACAGGGTGTGGTTCTTTACGTAGTAAAGGTCGTACTGCAGCTTCTGCAGCGAATCATCAAAGGAAGCGCCGTAGTGGTAGTTGACCTGCGCCCAGCCCGTCACACCAGGCTTGACGCTATGCCGTACCGCATAGAACGGGATTTCCCGCGTAAGCTGGTCAACAAAGTAAGGGCGTTCAGGACGCGGGCCCACCAAACTCATTTCCCCGATAAGCACACTATAGAGCTGCGGCAATTCATCGATACGCAGCTTGCGGATCACACGCCCCACCCGGGTAACACGCGAGTCATTCTGGGACGCCCAACGCGGTGTGCCGTCACGCTCGGCATCATGCCGCATGCTTCTGAACTTGATCACATTGAATAGGCGGCCATTCAGCCCAACACGTTCCTGCTTGTAAAGAATCTTCCCACCATCTTCCAAGGCGATGAGAATCGCAGTTACCAACATTACCGGTAGCGCCAATAGCAACAGGATCGACGATGCAACCAGATCGAAAATCCGTTTTACAACGGTACGTACCCTACCTTGCCGGAAGCCATCGCCAAAAATAAGCCAGCCAACACGAAGCGAATCCAAACGGATCTGGCCCAATGCGCGTTCGAAGTAGCTGGCCAAATCCAGAACCCGCACACCCGAAAGCTTGCAGTCGAGCAGTTCACGAAGCGGCAATACACCACCACGACGTTCTTTAACTGCAACGATAATTTCGTTTACCTTCAATGCACTTGCCGTATCGGACAAAAGCATTTCACGGGAAAGCAAAGACATGCTGGGAACAGAAGTTTCGGTATCGGTCGGGCTGGGATAAAAGCCCATGATCTGGATATCCGGGTCGGATTTTCTCAGTACTGCGCCAACGGTTTCCGCTTCGGCACCGGCACCAAAAATCAATACGCGATTCGTCAATACATGAGAATGCGATGCGCCATCAACATTATGTGCGGCGTACAACCGGTATGCGACGGTACCAAATAAAGCGGTAAGCCCCGATAACAGCATCAATTCACGATTAACATCGCGTGCCGCCATCCCTTTAAATACCAAATAAGCCAAAGGAACAGCCAAGCAAAGCGACAATATCGCCCTGGCTTGAGATTGCGCTACGGTACGGCTATGAGCACGCCGATAAAAACCCAGCAGCGCATTTAAAGCAATCATCATCATGGCGAAAATCATGGCGAATAAAACCGCCTTATCAAGACTTCCACCGTGTTCTTGTCCGATCCAAAGTACAGCCATCGCCACGCAAGCAACAGGTACCAATAAATCAAGCGCTATCTGGATAATTGTTTTCCAGTGGAACCAATGACTGAACACTTTAATCACGATCGCCCCCTTGCAAGAACCACGTCGTAAACACGCTCTTCATTCTTCCAAATACGCCGGCTCAGACAATTTTTTTCAACGATATTACAAAAGATCCCCTCTCATCCAGCCGAAGCAAAGGCTAACACAGCCAATCTTTTCAAACTGTGACGGAATACACAAATCTTTTGGTATCTTGCATTACAAGTTAATGGCACAAGAATTAATGCCATTATCATTGACTATTGTTTGATCTCGGTTTTGATTAGGAAATAGTTCAGAATAATGCCAATAGCATTAAACATCAGGTCACATATGAATATTATTATTCTCAAATTTATAGTCATTTGCCCTGGATGCCGAATCTAACCGATATCTTCAATTCAAACAAAATTATGAATTACCAATACACTTATTCATCACATACAACCCCTATCGCGAATGGCGCTATTTTTGGTAGCCTCTAAAAAATTTGTCTTAACTTGCAATGGAATAAGATGGACATTCGACAGGAAGTCTTACAAATACTGGACGATGTTTTAAGCCTTAAAGGTCGCACAGCCTCCTTCAGCAATGACACCCCTTTGCTGGGTGCGTTGCCCGAGCTCGATTCCATGGCGGTCGTAGCGCTATTGACCATGATGGAAGAGAACCTTGGATTCACGGTGGATGATGACGAAATCGACGGCAGCATTTTTGCAACCGTAGGTAACCTGGTCGGCTTTGTTCAGAGCAAACTGGCTTAATTGAAATAAGCAGCCCCACCCATCATGCCGCTTGACGCGTTCTACCTCCCCACAGAAGCAGGCCCCAGATTCTGTACGCTGGCTCGCCCGGCTGCATCCCTGGTGTGCAAAGGTGCGGTACTTTTTGTTCATGCCTTTGCAGAAGAGATGAACAAATCGCGCCGTATGGTAACGCTTCAAGCCAGAGAGCTTGCTGACGCTGGTTACTTGGTACTGCAGATAGATCTACATGGTTGTGGGGATAGCGCTGGCGACTTTGGTGAGGCCAGCTGGGCATCTTGGGTCGAGGATGTACTGGGCGCGAGACAATGGTTAAAGCAGCACCATGCTGACAATATCTGGCTATGGGGTTTGCGTAGCGGCTGTTTGCTTATCTGCGAGGCAGCGCAGCAGATTAACGAGCCGGTGAAGCTGTTGTTCTGGCAACCCGTACTATCTGGCAAACAATTCCTACAGCAGTTTTTCCGTCTACAAAATGCCAGCGAAATGTTAGGCAAAGAAGAAAAAGGCACCGCAGCGCGCCTCAAAGAACAGATCGCAGCAGGGCAATCTGTTGAAATTGCGGGGTATATGCTGTCACCCGGCCTCGTCAACGGTATGGAACAAGCAAACCTGATACCGCCTTCACAAAACGGTGAATTGATCTGGCTGCAAGTGGCCAGCAAAGCAGACGCGCCTTTTCCGCCTGCAGCGCTATCAAATATGGTCCAGTGGCGCAGTGAGGGCTATAAGGTCCAGGACACATTGCTTAGCGGTCCTGCCTTCTGGCAAACCACTGAAATCAGTGACTGCCCGGCTTTGCTGCAAGCCAGTACAGACAAGCTCCAACAAGCCGTGAGTGCATGATGGACGCCATTGAATCCGCACTGACATTTACCTGCGGCGGTGAGCAACTGGTCGGCATACTCGCGTGCCATGACACAGCCAGTGCAGAACTCGGCGTATTGATTCTGGTAGGCGGTCCACAATACCGGGTCGGCAGCCATCGCCAATTTACCCTGTTGGCACGACAGCTCGCCAGTTGTGCCTATCCAGCGCTGCGCTTTGACTATCGCGGCATGGGGGACAGCAGCGGCGATATCCGATCATTCGAAGCCGTGGACGAGGACATCGCCGCCGCCCTCGCAGCATTTCAGACCAACCATCCAGCGGTCCGTCAGGTTGTGCTCTGGGGGTTGTGCGACGCAGCCTCTGCAGCACTTCTGTATTGCCAGCGGACAAAAGACCCACGCATCGCAGGCCTCTGTCTATTAAACCCATGGGTAAGGTCGACCGAAACCCAGGCGCGGGCACAGGTCAAACACTATTACCTGCAACGGCTCCTGCAACGCGAATTCTGGATGAAGCTGGGACGAGGCAGTGTTGCTATCATGCCCAGTATTCGCGAATTCCTGCAGAAGCTGGCTCAGTTATTAAAGGCGCGCTTTTCCCGCTCCGCTCACTCCCCTTCCAGCACTTTAAGCTTCCAACAGCAGATGGGCTTGGGCTGGGCTGACTTCAAAGGCGAAATACTGCTGATACTGAGCGGCCAGGACCTGACCGCCAAGGAATTCATCGAACATGCCAACTCCGCCCCGGATTGGCGAGGGTTGCTGACCCGCCCCCATGTTACCCGGCGGGATATCCCGGCTGCCGACCATACCTTTTCATCCACGCAATGGCGCGCAGAGGTGGAAAACATCACCACCGCCTGGCTGGATGAGAAATTTGCTACTGCAAAAACCGGCATGGCCAATTCAGCCATATTGAAGAATGAATCTGCCGATGTGTCATCAGGGGTGAAAACGACTGCCACGGTGCATAGCTTGGGTAAGGTGGTGAGCGATGCCAAGTAATCCATTACATGGCCTTTACGGTTACCGGCCTCCAATAAAAACAAGGGGAGTTCGATACTAATTGCAGTGGCGTAAGCGCCTGTTCAGCTCAGTCAGACCATGCGTGATAAACCACATAAATAATTAGTATGCAGAGCAAAAATGTCTGCCATGTCTGCTTTACTTGAAAACCCCAAGATTCATGCCCCCATTCCACGCCTTCCGGTACTGGGATGGAATACGCTGGGCGGCTCGCGGCACGCAACCATACCCTGCGTGTTGGAACATCCTGCCATCCAATTCACCACAAGTGGCCGGGCCTCTATTCTGCTCGCCTTGGAAATATTGGGTATTAAAGCTGGGGACAGGGTTCTGGTACCTACTTATCACTGCCCTACCATGGTGGCCCCGATTGTCGCGCTGGGTGCGGAACCTGTTTTCTATCCGATCAATACCTTGGGCAGCATTGACTTTGACTGGTTGAAGCAGCAGGACTTGACCCATGTTCGCGTTATCCTGGCCGCACACTTCTTCGGCTTGCCGCAACCCATGCGTGCGTTGCGCCTTTGGTGCGATGCCAATCAGATCGCCTTGATCGAAGATTGCGCCCATGCCTTGTTTGGCAGTTCCGAGGGGCAGCCTATTGGACAGTGGGGAGACTTGGCGATTGCCAGCCTGACCAAGTTCCTGCCGGTAACCGAAGGAGGCTGCCTCACCATCAATATGTCCAAGGCCAAAATGCCGGCACAAACCCAGCCCGGTGCGGTACGGCAGATCAAAGCAGCGATTGACATGATCCACCTGGGTACCATGTTCAAGCGCTTTTACGGCCTGAATACCGCCCTGGCAGGCACCTTCAGTCTGGTTCATGCCCCACGGAAAACACTGCGCAATATTCGTACGCCCAGTGAATCGGCCTCAGTAAACGTTGAAGACAGTCCCGAGGGTTTTTCTATTGACGTTGCCCTGTCGCATCAGGCGCTGACAGCGCCTTGCCGGTGGCTGGCGGAGAACTCACCACGTGCCCGCATCGTCGAACAACGGCGTAAGCATTTTATGGCATTTATCGATGCTTTCTCCGACCACCTCAGCGTGTGGCCACTGATCAAACACCTGCCGGAAGACTGTGCGCCTTATGTCTTCCCGCTTTGGGTCGCCAACCCCGATCCCGGTTATATCGCCCTGCGCGAAATGGGCATCCCGCTTTCCCGCTGGGATCGCCCTTGGCACAACGTGCCTGAAATTAGTGGCGATCAGGGTAGCTTATGGTCCCACCACATATTGCAACTGCCTTGCCATCAGGACCTGAGCCCAGAAGATCTGGACATCCTGGTACGAGAGATTCGCCGTGCCTACCACTAGCGCTCATGTCGGCAATAGTCAGCCAGCCAATACGCTATCGCCAAAGCATATCTTGATGATTGCTTACCACTTTCCGCCGCTACAGGGCAGCAGCGGCATTCTGCGCACCTTGCATTTCGCGCGCGCCCTACCGAATTTCGGGTGGATCCCGACAGTGCTCAGCACGCACATCCGCGCTTACGAAGCCACCAGCAACGATCTGCTCGACAAGGTGCCCGCCAATCTGCAAGTGCACAGGGCGTTTGCGCTCGACGCAAGCCGCCACCTCGCCTTATTCCGACGTTACCCAGGTTGGCTTGCCCGCCCGGACCGCTGGACCTCCTGGCTTGTCGGCGCCATCCCGGCCGGGTTACGTATGATTCGCGCCCGCAAGCCGGATTTGCTCTGGAGTACCTATCCCATCCCCAGCGCACATCTGATCGGTTATTGGCTGGCAAGGCTTACCGGCATTCCCTGGGTGGCGGACTTTCGCGACCCGATGGCGCATGAAGGCTACCCGGAAAACGCCAAAACCTGGCAAAGCTTTCTGAAGACCGAACAGCGGGTGTTTGCGCGCGCTAGCCTGGCGGTATTCGCCACCGAAGGCGCTGCCCGTATGTACAAGGAACGCTACCCAGCCGCCGCTGCGCGCATCAAGGTGGTGGAGAACGGCTACGATGAGACGGTGTTTCCCAGCACCATCGAGCACCATCCCTCTGCCAGCCTGAGCCCGGGAAAGATCACGCTGCTGCATAGCGGTATTGTCTACCCAGCATGGCGTAACCCGACTGCTTTGCTGTCTGCGGTAGCGGCTCTAATCAGCAAAGGAAAGTTGAACCCGAACCAATTCCGCATGCGTTTTCGCGCTCCGGTGCACGACGGGTTCCTTGCCGACCTGGCCAGTAAGTTTGGATTGGAAAAAGTTGTCGAGGTGTTACCGTCGATAGACTACACCGCCGCCATCAACGAGATGCTCGCTGCCGATGGCTTGTTCCTGTTGCAGTCTGCCGAGTGTAACGACCAGATTCCCGCCAAGTTCTATGAATACCTGCGTGCAGGCAGACCAATCATCGCCTTCACAGATCCCGTTGGCGATACGGCAACCGCGATGTCTCGGGCCGGCCTGACCCATATTGCCGACCTTGAAGACCCAGATGCCATTGCCGACATGCTGTTGCAATTCGTACGTGCTATTCAGTCGAATACCGCGCCAGTTGCCGATGCCAACTGCATCCGACTTGCTGCGCGTGATGAGCGGACCCGCCAACTGGCGGGTCTGCTTGATGCCTTGCAGCCTCAACCCCAATCGTAAATGTCAATGTGCAGCCCTAAACCCAAAGGCGAGTCATGATCTGGCAAATTTACCCAATCGATCAGTTCCCTACCGTGGCCGGCGAGTGGGATGCCTTGCTGCAGGCCAGCGCTGCGATCCCCTTTCTGGAAAGCGCGTTCCTGCTGCCTTTGCTAAAGGAATTCGGCAACAAGCGGGAAATCGTCGCCATCGGCCGGGAAAATGGGCAAGCACAAGCCGGGACCATTCTGCAGCCACGTAAGCTGGGTTTGTGGGAAACGTTTCAACCTTCTCAATTGCCACTTGGGGCCTGGGTCGCCAAGGAAGGCCAGACACTGGAAAAATGCGCCCAGACCCTGATCCCAGCCCTACCCGGTCTGGGGCTTGGTATCGGTTTGTCTCAAATGGACCCGATGCTGCAATGCCGCCCGGATACCAGCCAACGTGTACGCACTCAGGACTATATCGAAACTGCCTGGGTCGATATCGACAGCGACTTCGATACTTACTGGGAAGCACGCGGCAAGAATCTGAAACAGAACTCACGCAAGCAACGCAACAAGCTGCAAACCGACAATATCGAAGTGCACCTTGAATGCATATGCAATCCACAAGATGTGGCCGCTGCAATAAGCGACTACGGCGCGCTGGAGAGTGCCGGCTGGAAAGCCGCCAATGGCACTGCTGTGCACCCGGATAACGCGCAGGGCCGGTTCTACCGCCAGATGCTCGAAAACTTCTGCACATTAGGTCGTGGGCGCATCTACCGCTATCGATTCGGTGACAAAGTTGTCTCGATGGATTTGTGTGTCGACAACGGAAAAACCATCGTCATCCTGAAAACGGCTTACGACGAGAGCTACAAGTCCATTTCTCCCTCCACCTTGATGCGACAGGACGAATTCCAGGCATTGTTTGCGGAAGGTCAATTCAAGCGTATCGAGTTCTATGGAAAAGTCATGGAATGGCATACCCGCTGGACCGAAACCAAACGGACGATCTACCACGCCACGGCGTATCGCTGGTCTTTCCTGAAAAACCTGCATGGCCGCATCAACCAGTTGCAGCAGCAAAGAGAACAGAAGAAGAAAGAAAAAGAAGAGACAGCGACAAAGCCAGAAGTAGTCGCCGAATAACGATCTAGTAACGCTTTTAGCGCAGGTTCCAAGGATCAGTTCAGAGTCTTGCGAGCTAAAGCAATACAAGGCGAAAACACCGGAGGAAGCGGAGTTTACATAGGGTAAATGAGCCATCCGAGGGCGTTTTCAACGCCGTACTGCCCATGCACAGCAGACTGTGAAAGTTCTAGAAAAAAAATCGGGGAAACATGCTGACTCACCACCACCAGGGTAAAGCCACTTGAGCGCAGAACCCACCAAATCGCTCTCGGTACGCCGGGCCTTGGTCTGGTCCTTTGCCGAGCGTTACGCCAGCCTGGTCATCACGCTGGTCAGCACCATGTTGCTGGCCCGATTGCTGACGCCTGCCCAAGTCGGCGTATTTTCGCTCTGTGCCGCCTTTACCATCCTGGCAAGCATCTTGCGCGACTTCGGCATCAGCGAATACCTGATACAGGAAAAGGATCTGACCAAGGATAAGTTGCAAGCCGCATTCGGCATGGCGATTCTCACTGCCTGGGCGATTGCGCTGTTTATCCTGTTCTTCCGGCATGCCATGGCCACATTCTATGCCGAGCCTGGCGTTGCCGAAGTCCTGGCCGTGATGAGCCTGAATTTCTTCATCCTGCCTTTTGCCTCGCCTGCTTTTGCGCTGCTCAACCGGGAGATGGCATTCAAGAAGATCTTCGTCATCCAGACCCTCTGCAGTCTGGTGCATGCCAGTACCGCCGTCATCCTGGCATTCTACGGCCACGGTTATATGAGCCTCGCCTGGGCGCCGATCGCCAGTATCGTTGTCCAAACCGTATTGGTAACCTATCTGCGACCAAGAGACTCCTTGCTCCTGCCCAATCTGGGATCGGCAAGGGTTGTCTTCAATTACGGCTTGATGTTCGTCACCTCCCGGCTGATTGAATCCACCACCCGCAACGCTCACGAATTCATCATCGCCAAGCAATTCGACTTTGGCTCGGTAGGTATCTTCAGCCGCGCTTTCGGCCTGATCGAACTGTTTTTCACCAATATCACCTCGGCAATCCTTCGGGTGGCCAGCCCCACGTTCGCAACCGATCACCGTGCTGGCATACCCTTAGATGGTACGTTCGCCCGTGGCACCGCCATCTTTACCAGCATCGGGTTTACTTTTCTTGGTTTCGTGTCGCTGATGTCGGCCGATGTGATCCAGGTCCTGTTCGGCCACCAATGGGATGCGGCCGCGCCCATCGCCAGCATCCTCGCCATCTCGCTAATGCCGTCTTACCTCGTTGCACTCGCACCCAACCTGCTGGCGGCAACAGGCCATGTAAAGCGCCGTCTACAGATTTCGCTGTGGTACAGCCCGGTACATCTGGCTGGCATTTTTGCTGCTTCCTTTGTCAGCCTAGAAGCCATTGCAGCCGTTTGGGGACTCAGCAATACCGTCATGCTGATCATGTATTCACGCCATCTGGTCGTAGTACTCCATAAACCTGCCTACCAGCTGTTCGCACCCAGTATGCGCAGCGCGTTGGTGGCCGCTATCTCGATATCCGGCCAGTTCGCTACTTTGCATGTCTGCCAACACTTCAACCTGCCGCCACTCGTGAATTTGTTGTTGGTTGTGCCTGTGGGCGGTCTATGCTGGTTGGCTGCCGTCAGGCTGTTGAAACACCCGGTACACGAAGAAATAGCACAACTGTTACAGCGTTTTCGCGTTCGGCGCGCACAAGCCGGTTGAACGCCTCATGATCGTTTATTCATTGCCCCCAATTGCCGTTCTATCCCTGCGATGACCAATACCATTCTTCTGCATCAGTTGATTCTGACTTCGGCAAATGCCACACCCGATGCCAAAGCGCTGACTTATCAAAACACCAGCCAGCGCTATGCCGAGCTCGCTGATGCCTTACAACGGTTTGCCGGTGGTTTACTTCAACTTGGACTGCAACGGGGCGAGCGGGTAGCGATCTACCTGGAAAAACGCTTCGAAACCGTTATCGCCAGCTTCGGCACCACCGCTGCCGGTTGCGTGTTCGTACCACTCAACCCTTTGCTGAAGCCCGATCAGGTCGGTTACATCCTGCGCGATTGCAATGTACGGCTGCTGGTCACCTCGCCCGAACGCATGGCGCTTCTGGCCGATGTACTGCCCGACTGCCACGACTTGCGCCATCTGGTCGTACTGGGTAATGAAGCCGTTCCTATTCCAGGCACACTCAGCATGCAGACCTGGCGTGATCTGTTGACTGCCCCGGTCCGTGCTGGGCATCGGTTGATCGACGTCGATATGGCTGCCATCCTCTATACATCTGGCAGTACGGGCAAACCAAAGGGAGTGGTGCTCTCACACCGGAATATGGTCGCGGGTGCGAAGAGCGTCGCCAGCTATCTGGAGAACACGCCGGACGATACCTTGCTTGCGGCCCTGCCACTGTCTTTTGATGCCGGTTTCAGCCAGCTCACCACAGCATTCCATAGTGGTGCACGCGTGGTACTGCTGAACTACCTGTTGCCACGCGATGTGCTCAAGGCGTTGGAACAGGAGAAGGTCACCGGCCTCACCGCTGTGCCCCCGCTGTACATACAGCTTGCACAGCTCGAATGGCCTGCCGCAATCGGCCAGCATCTACGCTACTTCGCCAATACCGGCGGACGTATGCCGCGCGAAACCCTGGATGCCCTGCGCAGCCGGTTGCCACGCAGCAAACCCTATTTGATGTATGGCCTGACCGAAGCATTCCGTTCCACCTATCTACCGCCCGACGAAGTGGACCGCCGTCCCGATTCCATTGGCAAGGCGATACCCAACGCCGAGATCCTGGTCCTGCGTGAAGACGGTACGCCGTGCGCCCCTCACGAACCCGGCGAGTTGGTGCACCGTGGCGCCCTGGTGGGTATGGGCTACTGGAACGACCCTGCCAAGACAGCCGAGCGTTACAAGCCTCTGCCCAGCCACACACCGGGCCGTGAAGCCGGGCTGGTATTGCAGGAACTCGCTGTGTTCTCCGGCGATACCGTGCGCCAGGATGAAGAAGGCTTCCTGTACTTCATCGGCCGCCGCGATGAAATGATCAAGACATCCGGTTATCGCGTCAGCCCCACCGAGGTCGAGGAGATTCTTTACGCCACCAAGCTGGTGGGGGAATGTGTCGCTTTTGGCGTGGACCACCCAAACCTGGGACAGGCCATCCAGGTGATCGCCACCCCCGCCACCGGTAGTCATCTCGATACCACGGCATTGCTGGCCGAATGCCGTAGCCGCATGCCTGCCTATATGGTGCCAGCCGGCGTGGTGGTGCGAGAGGGCCCGCTGCCGCGCAACCCCAATGGCAAGATCGATCGCAAGACGCTCTCGACCGAGTGGGCAGAACACCAAAGCAATAATCTATGAACCGCCAGGACCCAAGCAATGCAAGCCGCTGAACGCCAGATTCCCGTCCATGCCCCGATGGATCAGTTCCGCACCGCCAGTGGCGAGCTGCTGATTGGCGGTATTCCGATCAGCCGTGTAGCCGCCCGGGTTGGACGCACGCCTTTCTACGCCTACGACCGCAGCTTGCTCGACCAGCGGGTGGCACAGTTGCGTGCGGCACTGCCAAAGTCCATCAAGCTGCACTACGCGATGAAAGCCAACCCGATGCCGGCGCTTGTCTGCCATATGGCAGGGTTAGTCGATGGTATTGATGTCGCATCGGGTGGCGAGCTGCGTGTGGCCTTGGACAGCGGCGCCAACCCCGCAGACATCAGCTTTGCCGGGCCGGGCAAAAACCGCCTGGAACTGGCCCAGGCAGTAGCCGCCGGCATTCTCATCAATATCGAATCGTTTCGTGAAGTAGCCATCCTGGCTGATATCAGCAAAACCAGCGGTTACCCAGCCCGGGTTGCGGTACGTGTGAACCCGGACTTCGAACTCAAGCACTCGGGCATGAAGATGGGTGGCGGTCCCAAACAGTTTGGTGTCGATGCCGAGCAGGTACCCGACTTATTGGCAGAAATCGGCAAAGCCGGTTTGGCATTCGAAGGGTTCCACCTCTTTTCTGGGTCACAAAGTCTCAAGCCCGACGCTATTGTCGATGCGCAAGGCCAAAGCTATGCGTTGGCGCTGCACCTGGCTGAGCATGCGCCAGCACCTGTGCGTTTTCTCAATCTGGGCGGCGGCTTTGGCATCCCTTATTTCCCAGGTGAACAGCGGCTGGTTCTGTCCAGTATCGGGTCGAATCTGGCGGGTTTGGCTGAGCGAGCCCGGCGTGAGTTGCCAGAGGCAGAACTCGTGATCGAGCTGGGGCGTTATCTCGTGGGCGAGGCTGGCGTCTATGTCGCCGAAGTCATCGACCGCAAGATTTCGCGCGGACAGGTGTATCTCGTGACCAATGGCGGGCTGCACCATCATCTATCGGCTTCGGGTAATTTCGGCCAGGTGCTTCGCAAAAACTATCCCGTTGCAATTGGCAACCGGATGGGTGAAGCATTGGAATCTGGTGTATCGGTCGTTGGCCCACTTTGCACGCCACTCGATCTGCTGGCTGACAAAATGGACCTGGCCAAGGCGGATGTCGGTGACCTGGTGGTGATTTTCCAATCGGGCGCCTATGGCCTTTCCGCCAGCCCGCAAGCCTTCCTGGGCCATGAAGCGCCCGTTGAAGTCCTGATCTGACACGCCCATGTCGCAGCCCGCAACGCATCGCATGATCGAAATCGATTCCCTGCGCGGCATCGCAGCCGTGCTGGTGGTCTTGTTTCATTACACGACGCGCTATCAGGAACTCTACGGCCACCCTACGCCACCGCTGTTCTCGCTGCCGTGGGGGCACTATGGCGTGAATCTGTTCTTCATGATCAGCGGCTTCGTTATTTTCATGACGTTGGACAAAACCCGGCAACCGCTGGACTTTGTGGTCTCGCGCTTCAGCCGGCTCTACCCAGCCTATTGGGTGGCGGTGGCGCTGACCTTCCTAGTCGTACATTGGCTGGGTTTGCCCGGCAAAACCGTAGGCATGGAGAGTGCAGTCTGGAACCTCGCGATGTTCCACAACCTCTTCAATGTGCCGCATGTGGATGGTGTGTATTGGACACTGGAAGTGGAACTACTTTTCTATGCTTGGGCCTTGCTGGCCTTCAGGCTGGGTCTGCTGAACCGTATCCACGTGTTGCTGGCGATATTGTTTGTTCTGCGGCTGGGGTATTTCGGCTTTGAGAAACTCTGGCATATCGACCTGCCCTGGATCGCCTTCCGCCTGCTGATACTGAAGTTCATCCCCTGGTTCGGGGCCGGCATCATGATTTACCGCCTTGCCAGCCGACGTGGCCAGCCCAGAGCGGATATCGCTATGCTGGTGGCGGCCATTGTCTTGTTGGGGGTGGTCGAATCCCCATTTCTTGCCTTGCTGGCCACCGTCTTGAGCTTCGTACTATATGGCGCGGCCACCGGGCGTTTGCGGATGCTGGCCCACCCTGTCCTGGTCTGGTTAGGGGCGATTTCCTACACCCTCTACCTGCTGCACGAGAATATCGGCTGGGCACTGATGTTACGGTTGCAACAAGCCGGCTTGTCTACCGACCTGACGATCCTGATCACCATCGTCGTCGCGTTATCATTGGCCAGCCTACTGAGTCGGCTAGTGGAAAAACCTGCCATGCACTTCTTGCGCGAGCGCTATAAACGCTACCGCCAAATCCGCAGCCCGATTGCTGTGTCGCGGGAGGCCTGATGCGTAAGCGTGTCTACCCCATACTTGGCGCTTGTCTGGTGCTGGCTGGATTACTGCTGTTCCTACCCCGGCAACCCGCTGAAGCCGCAGATTCGCTCGCCCAAAGGCTGACGCAGATTCAACCTGCTCCTGCCCAAGCCGAGCTGGCCTGTGCCGATTTGCTCAAGCAGCAGCCCATTGTGTTGTTGGTACTGGGGCAGTCGAATGCCGCCAACCATGCAGAACAAGGCAATGCTGGCTATATGCCGATTAATATCATCAAAGATGGCCGTTGCTACAGCGCCACGGCCCCGCTGCCAGGTGGCACTGGCCGAGGAGCCAGCCTGTGGCCGTACGTTAACCAGAACCTTGGTCATCTGCTTGGTGGTCGGCCCCTGGTCTATGCACTAGTTGCGGTCGAAAGCACCCCAATCACCGACTGGGTGGACAGCAGCCCATTACAGCAATATTGGCAGCAACAAGTACGGCAACTCCTCGCCACAGGTCTGACACCCACATTGGTCCTCTGGCAACAAGGAGAAGCGGATGCCAAGTCCAAAACCAGCCAGGCTGCTTATCGCCAAGCCTTGCTGAAATTACAAACCGCATTGCATACCGCCAATGTGACTGCCCCGATTCTGGCTGCGCAATCCACTTACTGCCCGGGTAGCGACGGCCGCCGTATACGTGCGGCAATTACCGACCTTACCCAAGGTCAAGCTGGATTCCTGCTGGGACCTGATACGGATGACCTACAAGGAGACATGCGCTCCGGTGGATGCCACTTCTCAGCCAAGGGCTTACGCATTGCCGCCCAACGATGGGCCGATACGCTGATTCAGGTCTCGCAGCGCCTCAGCCTCTAGCGATCGCAGATGAAATGTGGCGGAACTTCGAATGCGGCATCCTGCTTGCTGGACACTTTTGTTTGACATACAGCCGTACCCCACCCAGATAGGGTGAGAAAAACAGATAACGAGACGAACGAGGAAGGAGAACTAACATGGCCAAGTCCCGATACCGTATCGAAACGGTGCTGACTCAGCGCTTATTCACAATCCATCAAGCAAAGCCATCCGCCGGGTGAAACACAAAAACATGCATCTGGGTACACGAGACCGTGACCGGGTGCATTCGAGCTGTGCCTATGCCAGCCCGGCTCACCCAAGCCGTTGAACTGACCTACCTGCGGATGATTTGAAATGATACTGAGCGCATCAAACCCCACCGGCAGCCAAGCAAGCTGCAGCGTACTGTGCAAGGGTGCTCCACGTTTTACGGACGCCAATCTGGCCAAAGTCGCCAAGACTGAAGGCATTGCAGCCGCCTGGCTCGCCGCTTTCCAGCGCGATGGTGTGCACTGCCCTGCCGGTGTGAACGGCGACTTTGCCGTTGCGATCCGCGATGCGCAAGGCCGGGTGTTCCTGGCGGTGGACCGCTTTGCCACACGTACCTTGTGCTATCGGCAGGACGGCAACCGCCTGCTTTTTGCCCACCGTGCCGATGAATTGATCAATGCAGATTGCTCCCGCGAATCGCAAATCGACCCACAGGCGATCTTCGACTATCTGTTCTTCCACGTCATTCCTTCGCCCCGCACCATCTTCAAGCAGGTGATGCGCCTCCCCCCTGCACACTATGCCTTGTTCGAAGCCGGCGAGTTGAAGGTTGCGCCTTATTGGGTGGCAACCTTTGATGAAGACCATCACACCTCGTTTGACTCATTGCGCAACGAGTTCCGGCAAATACTGAAAGACGCTGTCACCACACAGCTTGGACAGATCGCCCCCGATAAGGTTGGCTGCTTCCTCAGTGGCGGCACTGACAGCTCCACCGTTGTCGGCATGCTCACAGCCGTTGGCGAGCAACCGGCCAACAGCTATTCCATCGGTTTTGACGCAGCCGGTTACGATGAAATGGCCTTCGCCCGGATTGCCGCCAAACACTTCAAGACCAAGCACCACGAGTATTACGTCACCCCAGATGACTTGGTGCGCAGCATCGCCGAAGTCGCGGCGCATTACGATCAACCATTCGGTAATTCCTCCGCGTTGCCCGCTTTCTATTGCGCCAAGATGGCCAAAGCGGACGGTCGTGAAAAAATGCTGGCTGGCGATGGCGGTGATGAGCTGTTCGGTGGCAACAGCCGCTATGCCAAGCAGCGGGTTTTCGGCTGGTATCAGCATCTGCCGCCCCAGTTGCGCAGCGGTGTAATGGAACCCTTTCTGGAGTTGGAATCACTCGGCAAGGTCCCCTTGCTACGCAAAGCGGCAAGCTATGTGGAACAAGCCAAGGTGCCAATGCCCGACCGGTTGCACATGTACAACCTGCTCTTGCGCTTGGGTATCGACAACGTGCTCACACCTGCCTTTCTGGCTCAGGTTGACATCAACAGTCCTGCCCAGCAGCAACGGGATGTATGGGCACTGACTCGCAGCGATATCGCCATCGACCAGGTATTGGCGTTTGACTGGCGCTATACCTTAGCGGAAAACGACCTGCCCAAGGTATGCGGCACCACCCAGTTGGCTGGCATAGGCGTCGGTTTTCCAATGCTCGACGAGCGCCTGCTGGCCTTTTCACTGAAGCTACCAGCGGAATACAAGCTCAAGGGGCTCAAGCTGCGCTGGTTCTTCAAAGAGGCGTTACGCGGCTTCCTGCCCGATGAAATCATTACCAAGAAGAAGCAAGGCTTCGGGCTGCCATTTGGCGTATGGGCTACCCAGCATGCAGGACTGCGCGCCCTGGCAACCGATTCGCTGCAACACCTGGCAGGACGCGGCATCGTCCGACCCGAATTCATTACCAGCCTGCTCAACGAAAAACTGGCCGAGCACCCTGGTTACTATGGGGAAATGGTGTGGATTCTGATGATGCTGGAGCAGTGGTTGCATGCCAAGGCACCGCAGTATCGCTTAGCTTAGTTCCAGGTATGCCAAGCAAACAGCCCCGCAATCTGCGGGGCTGTTTGTTTAAAACCTCTTGCACCATGCGAACAGTGAAGACTATCAAAGCTCACCGTCATCCAACTTGATTCTGTGCTGGCGTTTGCTTACCTTGGCCGCCAGATAGTTGCGATTGCTCTTGGTACCGAATACACCGGTCGAAAGCACCTCCGTCACTTCAATACCAAAGTTTTGCAATTGCGCTGCTTTATCGGGGTTGTTGCTCAGAAGGCGTACTTTGCTGACCCCCATGGCTTTGAGCATCTGCGCAGCGGGCTCGAAACTGCGGGCATCCTCCGGCAGATTCAGACAACGATTAGCTTCAAAAGTGTCCAAACCCTTCTGCTGCAAACGGTAGGCGGCAAGCTTCGCATACAAACCAATGCCACGGCCTTCCTGACGCAGATATAGCAAGATACCGCCTTCACGGCTGAACATCTTGAGCGCTTCATGCAGCTGCGGGCCACAGTCACACAACTCGGAACCGAACACTTCACCAGTCAGGCATTCTGAGTGCACCCGCACCAACGGCACTTCCTGCTCTTTCCAGGGCGCAAACGCAACGGCGATGTGCTCATCATCGCCAAACCCCTCGAAGGTGAAAAACTCCGAGCCTGAGGGCAAGTCCTTAAGCGGTATGCCGACGCTGTCTTTTAATGAAACCATGAGAATCCATCTACAGGGCGGTTTCGCCATTGCGACCGCTTGGATTTTTTATACATACCCATCTGGCCCGCCCGAAAAATCAAGCCAATCGTGCATAAGTGGGGCCGAATAAGCCAGATACAAGAGCAGCCAAAATCGCAAGCCGGCTCTCTACTCCGCTGATGGTGTTGGCGCAGTCTTCTCCTGTGACTCATTCGCTACGTTATCTGGCGTCTGTGTCGGCGCAGGCAGAGGGGGTGGATCACGCCACTGTCCGGCCTTCATCAGCTTCTGCTTCAATCCAGGCAATGGAAACCCCCCGCGGTAAGCCCGATGCGCCGCCGCCAGGGCAAGGTCATAACGCTTCAAGTCGAAGTAGGCCAAGCCCACACTGTAATCAAAATTCGTATTCATCTCTGGCGCCTGTTTAATACCCGCTGCCAGTTTTTCCTCTGCTTCCGCCTTGTTCCCCTGCTTGATCAGCCACGTCGCCCAAAGCACCTTCACCATGCCATCGTCGGGCGCAAAACGTTCAGCACGGTCCAACCAGCATTCGACGGAAAAGCGGGATCCAGGAGGCTTGCCAGTGCGTTCACGCGTGGCCAGATTCATCATCGACAAAAGCGCCCGATGATGATTGGGAAAAGCCCGCAAGGTGTAGTCGATATCACCACCTACTGCATCGGCGGTTCGGCCCCGAAGCAAGGATTCCACATAGGGAGGAAAATGTGCGCTTTCGACAAGGCGTTTTGGCTCGCCGAATTGGTAGCGGAAATCATACGGACCAAAACCATTGTGCAATGAGCCGCAGTTAATTTCGTCCGCATTGGCGGGGTTATTACCCAGCAATACACTGACACCAATGAGCAGCCCCAGAAAACGCTTCACGCCATTTCTCCACACTTAAATCCCTTATTACAGTCTATCGCGTCACCCGTATTGTCGACTATCCTTGCGACTTAATTACTCAGCAAATTGTCGAGTCAGACAATCTGCCTAATTAACTATTAGTATGAATATTAGAAAATTAAATTAATTTACATGACAAGGAAATAATTCATGTCGTGCTTAAAATTTCAGCATCATCTTGCCTTACTGGAAATGCCCTATTCATGGCATCTTCAAAAAGTTATTTCATTAAGCTTGTATACCGGTTCAATCAATACTGCCTCGGTTGATCAGCCTGCTCTATGAATCGCGGCAAACGACTTTTCCATCACCCTATCTTTGATTTCATTGTTGTCGAATAGGATTTGGACCCCCTATGCAAGATGGATTCAAACACTCCCTCAGCTGGCATCTATTCAGCACACTGGATGGCTTGACTCGACTTGGCAAACCCATTCGACAATTATTGGTCGCAGGACCGCCCAAACCCTCAATCTGGTTATTCCTTTCCACGATAGGCGAAATGAATGCCATATCGGGCTTTCTCTCCCGACTGGCAATGGCGATTCCACCGCAACACTGGGTAATCCTGACCGACAGGAAAATCTATCGCGAGGCTTATCTCAAACGCTACCCAACGGCACAGGTAGCCGAGATTTCCGATGACCCACGCGAAGCCTACCAGTTGGCGGCCTCGTATCCACCCACCTTGTTTCTGGTATCCGAAATCCCCTTGCAGCCTTCCGATGCGCCTTGCCGGCTTCCTTATGCCTGGGTCCATGCCGCCGAACGAGCTGGAGCACCCCGACTATTGGTAAACGGCTGGCCCTATCGCTACCAACCAAGTTGCCGGGCTGATGCATTGGAACGCAAATTGTTGGGCCGGGCATGGCTACGCGCATTTGATCTGATCTGTGTGCAGGACGAGGCTGGCTCCCGGTTTGCGCTGGAGCACGGTGCACAACCTCAATCCGTACATATCTGCGGCAATATGAAGTTCGACGCACTGGCCATATCGCCCGATGCCATCACCACAGACCAGCGTGGCCTAGCCATCTGGTTGCAACAGACCAACCGGCCCACCATCGTCGCCGGCTCCGTCACCGATGCCAGCGAACAGGCGCTGGTATTTGCGGCTTTTGCGAAAATACACCGGCAGTCGCCAACAATCAGGCTGCTTCTGGCACCACGCCATCCAGAGAATCCTGCGGTCCTACACCATATTGCCCAGCAGTGCGCGGAACATGGTCTGGGGTACCAACTACGCAGTGAAATGCTTACCAGCGGAAAAGACAGTACAGCCGACTGCCTGGTGCTCGACACAATAGGCGAGCTGCGCGACGCATTCCGGTTTGGCGCGTGCAGCCACATCGGCAAAGATCACAACCTGCTGGAACCCTTGTGTGCCGGCCTGGATGTTACCGCCCTGCCCAATTGGGATGCGACTTATCCGAGCTTCCCGGTTTTCAAGGTTTTAAGCGAAGCGGGAGATGTCTCCCTCCATACCGATGCCGATAGTCTAGCCCGACGCTGGCAACACTCGTTGGAGCAATATCAACAACAGAACCGGCAATCCAAGGTCAGCGAACTATTGGCCCGCTTTGGCGGCGCAACTGAACGTAGTTGGCAATTGGCTAGTGACTATATCAATCAAGCGCAAGCAAGCCTTGCCAATCAACCAAACACGTCAGTACCAGGCAGCTTGGGTGCAAGTTCCCAGCAGAATGCCAGTTTGCACTGAAAACCTGGGTTTTAACGGTTGGTCTCGCCCTTCAATACACGCTGGCGACGGCTCTCGGACAGGCACATACCGCTGGCGACCGATACATTCAGGCTTTCCACGGTGCCAAACATCGGGATGCTGACAAGGACATCGCAGTGCTCGCGCGTCAACCGGCGCATGCCTTCACCTTCAGCCCCCATCACCCAGGCTAATGGGCCGGTCTGGTCGAAATGGTACAGATCGGTCTGGGTCTCCATATCCGTGCCAGCTACCCAGATGCCCGCATCCTTGATTTCGCGCAATGTGCGGGCCAGATTGGTCACCACGATATATGGCACTACTTCCGCTGCCCCACAGGCCACTTTCGAGACCGTCGCGTTGATACCAACCGACTTATCCTTGGGTGCAACGACGGCATGCACCCCCATTGCATCGGCAACCCGTAGACAGGCTCCCAGATTATGCGGGTCGGTAATGCCATCTAGCACCAAGATAAGCGGTGGCTCGCTGATATCTTCGAGCACATCCTCCAAGGCCACGAAGGTCTTGTTGGCATCGATGACCGCTGCAACACCTTGGTGACGCCGGTTGCCCGTCAGACCATCCAGTCTGGCTGCATCGGCTGGGATCAAGCGCGTACCTGTCTGCTGCGCGAGTTTGAGCAGCTCATTCATCCGCGGGTCATGCCGCTCGCGCATGACATATAGCTCCAACACGCTGTCGGGCAGGCGGGTAAGACGGGCAGTAACGGCATGAAAACCATGCAGGACGCGGGTATTCGACATGAACTTTCCTAATTTGATATGTAACTACGCAGGCTGTTGATTCAACGCCTGTTCAACCAGTAATTGCAGGCTGCGCCGGCCCTGCCATTCGTTGACGGACAATTGGTAGACTGCCTCGATCCTTTCGGGCAGTGGATCAGCATGCTGAAAGCGCATGGCTTCAAAGCGCTCGCCTCCTGGCCCTTCCAGCTGAAGCTTCAAATGCTTCTCCCCCACTATCCGCTGGCTGCATACCTTGAAATGCCCAATAAAACGGGGCGCAGGAAAGCCCTGCCCCCAAACACGCCTATCGAGTCGTTCCGCCAACTCCAGACACAACGCATCACGTCCAAGCTCGCCATCGACTTCAACCGTGCGGGTCAGTTCAGTCTCATTTAGCAAGGTACGGCATGCTGCTTCAAAGCTCGCCCGAAAACGCTCAATTCCTGTCGGGTCGGCCAGCGTCAACCCAGCAGCCATTGCATGTCCACCAAACTTTGCAATCAAACCGGGTTCCCGCTTGGCAACCAAGTCGAGCGCATCGCGCAGATGCAAGCCTGGAATCGACCTTCCCGAACCCTTGATCTCGCCTTCCAAACCAGCAGCAAAGACAATCGTCGGCCGGTGGTGCCGATCCTTGAGCCTGCTTGCGACCAAACCCACCACCCCTTGGTGAAAGTCCGGGTCGAATACAGTAAGGCTGTAGCAATCATCTACGATAATGGCATTGAGCTTCGCTTCAGCAACAGTCTGCATTTCAGCTTCGATATTGCGGCGTTCGCGATTAAGCTGGTCCAGTTCGCGCGCCATCGCCAAGGCGGCTTCACCGCTGTCCGCAACAAGGCATGCAATCCCAAGGCTCATATCATCGAGCCGGCCAGCTGCATTCAAACGCGGCCCCACCATAAAACCCAGGTCAAACGCGCTGGCTCGGCGAACATCGCGCCCCGCTGCCTGGAAGACAGCCAACACCCCCGGACAAGCCCGGCCAGCACGCATACGCCGGAGGCCCTGTTCAACCAGAATACGGTTGTTGTTATCGAGCCGAACCACATCTGCGACCGTACCCAGGGCAACCAGATCGAGCAGGTCAGCAAGATTGGGTTCCGGCTTATTGGCAAATGCCTGTCGTGCACGCATCTCTGCCCTTAGCGCCAAAAGCACGTAGAACATCACACCAACGCCCGCCAGGCTCTTGCTGGCAAAACTACAACCAGGCTGGTTTGGATTGACTATCAAAGCATCTGGCAGGCTGTCGCCAGGCAGGTGATGGTCAGTAACCAATACCTCGATACCCAATGCCCTGGCGCGCGCCACACCGGCGACACTGGCAATACCGTTATCCACCGTCACAATCAATTGTGGCTGCTTGTGTGCTGCCAGTTCGACGATCTCCGGCGTCAAACCGTAGCCATACTCAAACCGGTTGGGCACCAGAAACTCGACACGCGCACCAAACAGACTCAAACCACGTAAACCGACGGCACAAGCGGTAGCGCCATCTGCATCGTAGTCCGCCACAATCAGGATGCGCTCCAGCCTAGCGATTGCATCCGCAAGGCGCTTGGCCGCTTCCGGTGCGCCTTTCAAACCCTCAAATGGCAGAAGGTGTTTGAATTCTGCTTCCAGCTCCTGAGGATTCTCTATACCCCGCGCAGCAAAAATACGGGCCTCAACAGGGTGCAGACCTGCGGCCAATAAGGTCTGTTCCGCAACGGCAGGGACGGAGCGAGTAAGAATATGCATGGGGGAATGGTAACGGCCAGCAGCAAACTGGCCGGGAGTGATAGCGTCGGGGCGCTATTGTGCCGTTTATTTGGCCGCCAAGGCAGCACCTGGAGGCAGATTTTTCGCTCGAATTACAGCCGCGCCAATGATAGTGGGGCGCGCCAGAACTTCCAACGATCGGTCGGATTCAACACCACTGTCAGCATATCTTGCTCACCAAACAGTACGAGTTTCAATGTAGTCAACCGGCCCTGACGCCAAGCTTGGAAAAGCGGCTGGAACCAATTTGTTTCCAGCTGGGCCAGTTCGTCACGCCAACGCTGAATATCTCCTTGCGCAGCAGCCCCCACCAAACTGTCCAGCAGGATAAAACTATCCGTTGCTAACTCATGGCTGTAACCGACTGGCAGATCAGCATGTGTAACCCCGGATGCCAGCGCCAAACCACGCGCCAGTGTGTCGTTGGCATATAAATGGGAAACTGGTTTGGACAACCCTTCCGGCATCCGCCCTTCTCCCCATAACCAGACCGAATTGACGGGCAAACTTCCCCGCTCCTCACGGGCATCGTTCACTGCCTGGGTATAAAGCAGCATCTGCACTTCATTCAGAAATCGGTGCCACTTGAGCGCGGTCGGCCCACTAGGCAGGTAGGGGCGAATATCCTGCCCCACCACCTCTGCCAATGGTGTCGTCACACAATCCATTATCTCGGGCAGACGCACATACCATCGACTAGGCGTGGCTGCCACAAACTGATAACCGTCTTCCGCATAGACTTGGTTCAGGCTGGCCACCAATTGGTCCGCCTCAGACTGTTCCAAGGCCAGCACACTGGCATCAAATAACAGCGCGCGATCACGGTCGGCTCGAAGGTGTACCGGATCAGCCCGTAACCAGTGCCCAGTTCGGGCAGCGGGAAAGTCCAAACTCAAGGTAAGCACAGCAGCACTCACACCCACCGCTTGAAACTGCTGCCGCAACCATTGCTCGACAGTGATCGGATCAATCTTGTTACGGGTACCCCGGCCCAATAAGCCTGTCAGTCCTGGCAAAGCCAGATCAGCGCTGGGGTCAAAAAGAGAAACGCCTGGCTGACTTGCCAAGCGTAAAGAAGGAATTAACAGCGTTGTCATTCAAAGAGATAAGACTTGTGTACCACCCTCTGTTGGTGGTGTTTCTTTTGGAGGCGCAATAAGCGTGCATTCTGCACGATAGAAGACACAGTCCGCACCAATTTCCTGCTGGGAGAGTATCCGGAAGGACAAATCACCATCACGCGTTGCAGGTGCAGCGTAGGTCTTGCCTACTTCCAATTCCGGCTTTTCCAGTACCAATATATGGTGGTCCGCATTCAAAGACTCGGGCCGGAGGTACACGCCCAAGATGTTGTCCCAGGACTGATGCTCTGTTACCCGTTCCCATTGCGATACCTGGGCACGACGGGTAAGCCGGATCGATTCAGGGTGACGGCCCAACAGTTGGATACCGGCCGTCATCTCACCCTGTGCACGGGTAACAGCGCGACGAACAATACCAACCCGCCAATTTGTATCTTTATCGGTCTTGATGCCCAGAATCATGCCCATCTTCAACCAGCCTGTATGCTGTACCAGCTTAAGACCCAACCCGCTGCTGCTCACGTCCTGGACCATTGCGCGCTCCACAGTGGGTTCATGCGTCTTGGCTGTGGACTTCTGCTGCGCAGCGGCAATCAGCCGGCGAACAGCAACATAGTCATGGCTGATGGTCAACGAGCCGCTGGCAGGTTTACGCTCGGCCATACGCTTAACTTCCTGACCGCTCCAACGGTTCTTCAGATGTTTGATCACGCCGAGGGTTTCACCCACGTCCAGCTTGCCATCTGGGTTGATCTTCGCTGGTACTTTGCCCTGGCCACCAATCAAGTGCTCCATCGCAACCAGTTCCATCAGGGTGCGTTCCAAACCGTAGAACAGCCCCTTGCCTTCGCTTTTGCTTCGGGTTGGGGCCCGGGTAAGAATCGTCGGTGCGCTGTCTGTGTTGTCTGCCTGGCCAAATGGTGTAGCAGTAGAATGTTCGGTGCTGACGCTGATAAATCCAGCAAGCGCCATGGCAAGACGGTCGGCAATCAACAACTGTCGACCTTGCAAATCGACCGAGAGCGTACGCGACAGCAGAACCAGGTGGGCCAATTCCTTCTGCAGTCTGCCGGCTTCGCCTTCATTCTTTTGTGTCATACGGGTACCCAGTTTGTCACTGAGTTCCAGTGCGAATTCAGCAGTTGGGCGTATCTCATGCCAAGGCAAACGGTCGGCCTTAGGTTCACGAAGAAACCGCACCACGTGGTCCCGCCCTGTCCAGTACAGCCAGTTACCCACCACGGCCTGCACCAGCGACATATTTGACGGTTTTCGGGCTTGTTCGACCATTTCACGCCTTAATGCTTCAGTGTAGAGCATCATGATCGAACTACAGAACGGCACCAGATTCTGCGATAGTAATGTTATGCGGGTGTGATTGGCCTGGGCATCCAACATACTGACCAATCCGCCTTCCGCGATTTTGCGCAGCATGGCATCCACCCCACGCAGCACCAGCAAGCCATCGCGATTCTCGGTGGCGCGGCGCTGTTCATGGCCCAGCCACTCAGTCAAGGACTGCATTGCTTGTATAGGGGGCAGCGCCGCTGCACTATCCACAGTCGCTACCGCCTTCTCCAACCGAGATTCCCGACGAATACCTAACATTTGTTTCAAGTTATTCAGCATGCTTTTGCCACCTATAGAGTGAACCACTGAGTAATCATTCTACACGGATGCAATTATCATACCGATCAGCAATTCACCTGAATGTCAACGGCATAATTTTTAGGTTCACGGTCATAATGTGGCACACTTCGCCCCTGTTTCTTTCCTGCTAGATAGCAAGTCGGTTTACTCTGCATCCTTAATATACTTTGGCGCAGACAACCCAATTCTATCTACCTATTTAGCTCCCCCTATATGAACTCCTTCGAGTGGTTGATCGGCCTGCGCTATACCCGTGCCAAGCGCAGAAACGGCTTTATTTCCTTTATTTCGGCAGCTTCGATGATCGGTATCGCCCTTGGCGTCGCGGCGCTGATTGTCGTGCTCTCCGTCATGAACGGTTTCCAACGTGAAATCCGGGGGCGCATCCTGGAGGTCGCCTCTCATATTCAAGCCAGCGGCCCAGGCAACCGGTTAGCTGACTGGCAAACTGTGGCTGATGAGCTTGCCAAGCGTGACCCAGAAATACTGGCCAGCGCCCCCTATGTGCAGGCGCAGGGGCTTATCTCTTTTAACGGAAACGTTCAAGGCGCGATGCTCCGCGGGGTGTTGCCTGAGCAAGAGAACCGGGTGGCAGACATCGGCCAGCACATGGTTGATGGACGGCTAGATGCGCTCAAGCCCGGTGAGTTCGGCATCGTTTTGGGGCAGGATCTGGCCCGGGCGCTGGGTGTCACCATCGGGGAAAAGATCAATCTGATCACGCCGCAAGGCAATATGACGCCAGCAGGTTTGGTGCCACGCTTCAAAACATTTACGGTGGTCGGACTGTTCCGTATAGATATGTATCAATACGATGCCGGCCTTGCATTGGTTGCTTTGGCAGATGCCCAAAAGTTGTTCCGCATGGGAGACGAGGTCAGCGGCGTAAGGCTCAAGATCAGCGATCCGCTCGACGCACCATTGCTGGCGCAACGACTAGCGCAAAGTAATAACGCTCGCCCGCTCTGGTTCAGTGACTGGACCATGGAAAATTCTCAGTATTTCCGTGCTGTCCAAATTGAAAAACGCATGATGTTCCTGATCCTGACCCTGATCATCGCGGTCGCCACCTTCAATCTGGTTTCCGGTCTCGTCATGGCAGTCACCGACAAACAAGCCGATATTGCCATTCTGCGTACGCTGGGTGCCGCGCCATCAAGCATACTCAAGATTTTCGTCATACAAGGTGCCACCGTTGGCATTGTCGGCACGCTTGCTGGCGTCATTGGCGGGGTGTTGCTGGCAATCAATGTTGGTAGCGTCGTCAGTTTTGTTGAAGGACTGCTGGGTATGCAGGTTCTATCCCCTCAGGTCTACCTCATATCCTCACTGCCCAGTGAGGTCCTGCCAAGCGATGTGGCGACAATCGGCCTGATTGCACTGATTTTGGCTTTCCTGGCCACACTCTACCCAAGCTGGCGCGCAGCCAAAACCAACCCGGCGGAGGCGCTGCGTTATGAGTAATCCGATTTTGTTAGCGCAAGGTCTGGGTAAACGCTATCCAGACCTTGATGTACCCGTATTGGACGGTGTGAACCTGCAGGTGGCAAAAGCTGAGAAATTAGCCATCATCGGCAGCTCAGGGTCAGGCAAGAGTACGCTTTTGCATCTTTTGGGTGCTTTGGATACCCCATCACAAGGCACGCTTCAGATTGATGGACAAAACCCGACTCTCCTTAAGGAAAGTGAACGTGGGCAACTACGTAACCGGTTGCTGGGGTTCGTCTATCAGTTCCACCACCTGCTGCCTGAATTCAGTGCAGTAGAAAATGTGACGATGCCGTTGCTAATCCGCCGCATGGCGCGTAACGAAGCGCATGCCCGCGCCGAAGCCATGCTGGAAAAAGTAGGGTTGGCGCATCGCCTAAAGCACAAGCCGGGTGAACTGTCGGGTGGCGAACGCCAACGTGCTGCCGTTGCCCGAGCCTTGGTCACTGGTCCTGCCTGCCTGTTGGCAGATGAGCCCACCGGTAATCTGGATCGCCATACCGCCCACGCCGTTTTCGACTTGATGCTGGAATTGAACGACAGCCTGGGTACCGCCCTCGTGATCGTCACGCATGACCCAGAACTGGCCAGCCGTACGGGGCGTGTGCTTACCCTCACCGATGGCCGGCTTACTAGCTGATTTGATACGCTTTCAGGTATCTCTATGTACAAACTCATCATCCAGGCACCGGATATTGCCACCCAAAACCTGAAGCGCCTCGCCCAGTTGGCAGGTGCCAGTCAGATTATGGCAATACGTACCGGGAAGCTGGCTCATCAAGCCTTCAAGCTCAGCCCAGCCGACAAAGCCGTTGAATCTGATGTCGCAAAATTCTGTAGCGAAGCGGGCTACGACTACGCCTTTGTACCAATGACGGCAAAGTTTGCCGATATTGGCCTTATCGTCATGGACATGGACTCAACGCTGATTACCATCGAGTGCATTGATGAGATCGCCGATATGCAAGGCATCAAAGCACAGGTGGCCGCCATTACCGAGCGATCAATGCGTGGCGAACTAGACTTCAGCCAAAGTCTGACTGAACGCGTTGCATTGCTGGCGGGTCTGTCGGAAAGCGCTTTGGATGAAGTCTATACCCAACGCCTGCAACTCATGCCCGGTGCTGAAGCGCTGCTCAAGACAGCACAAGCCCATGGCATCAAGACCCTATTGATTTCTGGTGGCTTCACCTACTTTACTGAGCGGCTGCAAGCAAGGCTTGGCTTAAGCAGAGCAATCGCCAATGTGCTCGAAACGGTTGATGGGAAACTGACAGGCCAAATCGTAGGCTCCATCGTCGATGCGCAGACCAAGGCGGATGAGCTATTGAAATACCGCACTGAACTTGGCTTGCGCCCAGACCAAGTGATAGCCCTGGGCGACGGTGCGAATGATCTAAAAATGCTGGCTGCTGCAGGCTTCGGCATTGCTTGCCATGCCAAACCCAAGGTCCGTGCAGAAGCAGCTTATGCATTGGATATAGTGGGCTTGGATGGCGTGTTGGCTTACTTTGACTAAGAACCTGTCAAAGTCTGCTACGCATCAGCAATACGGCGTTGAAAACACCCTCTGAATACGCTGCTAGCTCACAAGATTTTGAACAGGTGCCAAGCGTCTTTTCACGATTTTACTGCGCAACCATGACCACGGCTCATGCGCTGCCCGTCACAGTTTGCAAGCAAATGCCAAAGAGTCATTACTCCAGGGCAAATAAATTCTGACGCACTGCAATATACCCCCTACCCATTATTACCCTGCGCAAATATAAGCTTAATCGATATTCGGTCTAGTCGAGTATCTGCTCTTTTTTGAGCAACAGATTTTATGTTGTTGCAATGCACAAAACTACATCTCAGAATGCCTACAGCAATCTTGAAGATGAATACCGTAAAGGAGCGTTGCAATGCTGACTATTCCCGCCCTGATAATCCCGTTGATGCGCAAAGTGAAAAGCCTGTTATTCAAACATGGCCGCACACCCAGCAATACCGTTGAGTCTAGCCATCGCGCAAATGGCGTATACCTTCTCAGCAACCATATCGTCCAACAAGGTACACCGGTTTATCTACCCGCGAAGTATCTGTAAGCGTTCGCATGCAGACCCAAAGCCTGTTCAAAGACTTTATCCGGCACGCAGGAAGTCTGTGATGTTTCTCGCCACGGCTGCCGGTGCATCGTGGTGCATGTTATGTCCGCAATCATCCAGCTCTACATAACTCAGGTGGGGAAAGCATTGCTGGCGGGCCAATAACCCTTGTTTGTCTTCCCCAAGCCAGCCGAGCAGCTTGGCTTCATTTCCGGTAAGCCACAGTGTCCGCGCGGTTACCTGCCGCCAGCAGGCTTGAGCCTCTTCCAATCGATACAAAACAGGGTTGACCCACTTATGGCGAGGATCCGCTCTGTAATTCACCCCACCGTCCACTTGCTCAGCCAATACAGTCGCAAACCAAGCAGCTTTGTCCGGGGTAAGCCTCGCGTTGAACTTCATAGACCGAGCTGCCACCGTTGAAAAATCTGCAACTGGCGTTGAAACAACTGCAGCACTCACTTCATTCAACCAGCGCCGATAACGATCGGGGGCTTGTTCTGGCTGTGTAACCGGCAGCCCAAATCCTTCCAACGAAACCAGATGGCTGACTCGTTCCGGCCGAATCCCCGCGTACAAGCTTGCCACCATACCGCCCATACTGTGGCCTACCAGTATCAAGGGCAACGCCGGCGCCAGCCAATTTATCAAAGCATCGAGGTCTGCCAAGTAATCAGGAAAGTAGTAACCCTCCGCAGCCCAGGCACTCTCACCAAAGCCCCGCCAATCCAGTGCGATCAATTCAAAATCCAGCAATTCCGCCGGGGCTGCGTCGACCATGAATTGGAATGTCGCGGCGCAATCCATCCATCCGTGCAGTAACAAAATGGGCCGGCCACCCGTACGCCCCCATCGGCAGATATGAGTATCAATACCTCGCAAAAGCACTCTTTCATGCCTGGCGGGCAATTTGGGAACAAACATAGTCGACATATCAGTTTCCAAAGTAGAAATGAAAACGCCCGTAAGACAACGGGCGCATCACACTGGTAAGTAGTCTCTTTATCGAGAACCACGGATCACTATGCAGACTGTGTTTGCAGCATTCCTATCATATCGCTCACCGCACGCTCCACAGATGGCACGCTCTCAATAATGCTGGCGTCGCCACGCTTGAACAGTGCAACCAGCTCTTCCAGCGTGAACTCGACACTCTTGTGGCCCTGTCGATTGGTAAAGAGATAGCGGCTCTTCATGGGGCTAACCCACGCCAGCTTCGCCCGAGTAAGGACGCCATCTTCCTGCAAAAACTCGACCCAGGCTCCTCGGTGCAGCTGGTTAGCGACTACATCATCGTAGTCGCCATATTTATCGAGTCCGGCATCCCACGATGCATCTGCCATTTCAAAATTGGTGGCCTGTGGACTGATTTCACGCGTAGGCAAATCTCCAAGTCCAGCTTCACTCACTTGTGGCTGTGCTGGCACAGTAACGACAGGGGCTGCCACCGGTGCGTTAGACGCCTCAGCAATCGCAGCGGCAGGGGCTGCAGATACAACCGCTTCTGAAGCATGTTTCAGACCGCTCTTGATTGCAGTGGCATGGCAATTCACCAGCTCAGCAAAGAAGGCCTGACGCACAGCCCGCTCGACCCCAGCCTCCTCGGCACTGCGTTCCAAACGTTTCAACAGGTCCGGCAATAGGTTCACAAGACGTAAACGCTCTTCGACACCTATCTTGGGCGTAACACTCCAGATCAGGTCCTCCATAGACTGGGCTGCTTCCATCCAGGCATCCGGCTTGGTTTCCCGCTCCAGCGCTGCATGGTGCAATACCTGACGCCACTGCGTATTCAAGAACTCATGAATCAGCGGCGGCAGATCCGTAGCATTTGCCAGACGCTGGCCAAGAACCTGCTCCACGCGACGCCGCGCCAAATCTGCCTGTTCGGCAGCCATCATTTCAGCCGCTGCGGCTTCAGCTTGAGCCTGAGCGACTTGCTCTTCGCTTGCAAGGAAGGCTTCCAGGTCAGCCAATGAAGCATCGAAAATAGAAATGTTCTCGTCGAACTCCACAACAATATGTTCCACCAACTCAACAATCTTGCGGTATAGCCTGTCTTCCGTACCATCCGCTTCATCCCAACCCAATGCCGCATGCGCCAATGCATCTAGAAAACGTCGGGTTGGATGTTGCTTACGGGCGAAGAACTTCGTATCCAGCATCGCCACTTTGAGCACCGGTATCTGCAATCGACCGATCACATCTTTCAGTGGCAGTGGGATATTACGATCATCAAACAGGTTGTCGAACAACATAGCCACGATGTCGATCGTCATGGCGTCGACATGGCCAAGCGAGCTTGCCAAGCTGGTGGTCTTGATCTGATGCAGGACATTTGCAGAACCATCAATCAGCGCTGCTTCATCAAGTTCACCCTTATCAGTCAAAGCACCCTCTGTCTTGCCGGCTTGAAGCAGATTAAGCGCATCAAGAAAGCTCTGACCCACACTGGTCGTCATCATGGGCATGGCGGCAGGCGTATTGGCATTGCCAATCTGTTGCCCTGCCACACCCGCCGGTAAGGCATTAGCCTGCATGGCCTGGTTAAAAGCCAACAGCTGCTGCAGCGACCCGATCAGTTCATTTTCATTACCGACTGCATAGGCTGGCATCCCACCGTTAGCTTGCGCAAAACCACCGGCACCAAAACCCATTTGAGCAGCATAACCACCCTCCGGCGCTCCACCAGCAGCCTGCGTCCCGCCAGATGTTCCACGGCGTGAATGGGACGGTGATCGGCGAAACCCGGACTTCGGCAAAACAGGCACGATGTCGCGGTCAATCAGGAAGCGATTCAGGTTCTGATAAACATTCGGCACATTCTCAGAAGCCAGTTGCTCGAACTGCTTGAGTACCAGCAACCGCACATTCATGTCGCTTTCGATTTTCTGGCAGGCGCTACGGAAGGCTTCGACGATAGCCTGAGGGCTCATCGGATTATCTTCACGACTGGATTCCGGCAAAGCCATCAAATGGCCGATGCGGAAATTCAGGGCAGTCAGATCGTCACCAAGCTTATTCTTGAGCTTGCTGGTAATGCTCGTAACAGCGAGGTCTTCTTCATAGTCATCCTGCCCGACCAAGGACAGAGAATCGGCATCGAAATCAAAGGTATCTGAACGATCTGCCTTGTCCGTACGAACCGTCAGATCAAAGCCTTCAATAAAGCGACGGCGGAACTCTTTTTCTATCTCGACCCGTTTGTCCTGCGCTTCACCCCGCGCCTGCATATAGAGGTTGTAACTGTCTCTATCCAACGATTTATCCGCGAGTTCGAACAACGACTCCTCAATCCGGTCGAGAATCGTCGACAGCGACTTGGACAGCAAGTCAGCTGCAAGATCCCGGCAGGAGGACAACATGGCGAGAGATTCGTGTTGAGTTTTCATCGCAATCTGGCGCGCCGCGCCGGTCAGCTGCTCCGAAGCCTGGGGCTGGTTATTCTGGGCAAATTGGGTTTCAACTGCGCTCATCGGCAATACTTTCAGCAGGGTGCGTCAATGCACGCCACCCAGCGATCTTTTTACTGTAGAAACTGTAAAGCAGGCTTGCTTTGCCAGATTGACCATCGTGAAGAACACCTATTGTAAACGCGTTTACGGCTTGTTATCGCAACGGAATATAAGAGCATGTTAACTTTTCAGCAAACCTGCCATCAAGCTCTGAAAAATGACTTCAAAATACTCTCTTATGTGTTTGATTCATATGAAGTCAATTAGAAATCCTTCACTCAGGAAATACTGCGACACAAACGCGACAAGTCTGTGGATAATTCACTCACCACTATGCTTAAGCAGCCAGTCGAGCGCTAATGGATACACTTCCAACTCTGCCTGTGGGTGCGTCAACATGTCCAGGTGTCCATAATCTCGACTGAAACCCGTGCGTTCAGCCAGTACCTGAATCTCCTGCGTATGTGGACCCGACTCTCTCGCAAAACGCCGGACATCCTGCTCATGCCCGCGTACAGGGTCGTTACCGCCTACCAAGTATAGTGTGGGCGGGAGGCCCCCTTCCGCCAATGCCGACTGGTAGTCAAAACCATCCCGGCTGTCGCGCCAAGTATGCTCCCGAATCCAACGCCGGCTTTGCAACAGACTTTCACGGGTTTCGCTGTCTGCCCCCATACCAAGCTTTGCAGCCGGTAGGTAGCCGTACCGCCATAACCACAGGCTGCTTGCTCGCTGCCAAAATAATTCGATCTCATAGATACGAGCCAAGTTCCAAACCCGGATGCTACGCTTACTCCCGACATATACACTCGCAGCAATGCGCCCAGCCCAGTCCGGCCGTCTTGCCAGTACTGCGGACAACAATACGCCACCCCAGGAATGCGCCACTAGTCGGATAAATGTCTCCTCTCCTCGCAAGCGGGAGATTTCCGCCAGTGCAGCGGGGATATCGGTGCATATGCTGTCGGTCTGGCCATGCTGGCTATTGCCGTCAATCGGTGGGGTGGACAATCCACGCCCACGCAGGTCCAGCACATAGACATCGAAACCTCGTTCCGCCAACCACGGAGCGAGCCCGCGACCTTTCTCGCTGTAAAACGTACGGGCATTGGCAATTGCACCATGCACCATCAAAACCGGCATACCAGGTTCTGTCGAGCAGATACGGCGTAAGTGCAACGTGTCATTCGTATTTACAGGGAGAAAAAGCGAGCTTTGTATCGTCTCAACCGGTAACTTGGCAGTCATAAAAGATTAAACGAGCGTTTGATTGCCACGATGCTACGTGGCAAGGCTTATCTACTCAAGCCGGATAGCCTACTTTGAACAGGTTCTTGGGGCAGCAGCTAATTGATTGCTACTTATTGGGTACTTACCAGCTTACGGACTCAACCTAGCCATCACACCCGGTATAGCCACGTCTGCCGAAACGGCGCACGCTCATCCAGCTCATTCATATAACAAGCCATACTGCGCCCTTCCTGTTGCAGGAAGCGGGCAACCGCCTGCGCCAATTGTGGCTGGGCCAACCAATGCCATGAACTCGTCTCAACCGCTTCAAAACCTCGCGCCAGTTTATGTTCACCCTGTGCACCACCTTCAAATATCTGTAATCCCCGCTCAATGGCGAACTCGATTCCCTGGTGGTAGCACAGCTCAAAGTGCAGACTGGGAATGTATTCCAACGCGCCCCAATAACGGCCGTATAGCCTCTCGGTATCGAAAAGATTCAACGCAACAGCGATTGGTGCTTCATCACGAAAAGCCATGACCAATAGGCAATGCCGGCCAAGCAGCTCGCCCAGGCGCTGGAAAAAATCCAGATTAAGGTAGGGACTGGACCGATGGGCACGGTAGGTATGGGTATAACAGCGGTAGAAGAATGCCCAATCTGCCGCCAGGATCTGATCCCCCTGCTTACGGACAATCCTTAAGCCTGCTTGGGCGACCCGTTTACGCTCCTGCTTGACCTTCTTTCGCTTGTCATGGTTCAAGCTGGCAAGAAACTCGGCGTATTCCTTATAGCCGCGGTTAACCCAGTGGAACTGCACCCCGGTGCGTTGCATCAGGCCAGCCTGTTCAAGCGTGCTCCGTTCCTGTTCTGTTGGGAAAAGACAGTGCAGGCCCGATAGCGACTGCTGGCGCGCCCAATCCAATACTCCAGCAAGTAGGATTTGCTGCGCAGACACATCTACCGCCATCAGGCGCCGCCCTGGTACCGGCGTAAAGGGAATGGCGTTCAACAACTTAGGGTAGTAAGGCCAACCGGCCCGCTCACTGGCATCGGCCCAGGCCCAATCGAACACATACTCCCCCCAGGAATGCTGCTTGAGATAAAGCGGTATAGCAGCAACCAGCTCACCTCCTCTGACAAGCGTTGCATAGAATGGCTGCCAGCCAGTACTGTCCCCTACACAACCGCACTCCTCCATCGCGAGTAAAAAGGCGTGCTGGACAAAAGGCTGCTCACCTGCCAACGCATTCCAAGCAATAGCATCTACCTCCGCCAGAGTAGGGTGAAAACTAAGTTGCATTGCGTTGGGGGGTTTCATCGTACTAGGCCAGTACAGGGGGTAGATGCGGGACCAGTGCCTGTCTGTCTGCAGTCGCAGCGCCCAACAATGCAAAACCCAGCAAGTTATCAGCAGGGTCTTTGAACAGTGCACGCAAGCCACCTTCGATAGCCTCGACTTGCCATGCTCCCGCTGCACCATGGGCAGGTGGAGAAATCACGGTTGGGCAAATTGGCGTCTTCACCACGACAGGCATAGCGGGATAAACCACCGCTGTCGGTTTCCCTGCCAAGCTGGCTGCCAATGCCCGGGCTGCCTGCATGATGGGAAGCACATACGGCAGCACCTGCCCGTCGACCTCGGCACAATCGCCTAATGCGTAGATATGTGGATCACTGCTTTGTAAAAAACGGTTGACCTGGATACCGCGACCCACCACAAGCCCAGCATTCGCGGCCAACGCAGTACGTGGCTGCAAGCCGATAGCTGATAGCGCCAAATCCACCGCCAATTGACTGCCATCACCCAACGTCAACAGTAATCTTTCACCGCGACGATCCAGCGCCTTCACCGTAGTTCCCAAATGAAACTGCACCCCCAAATCGACCAGCTTCTGCTGTAGATAACGCCCAGCCTGTTCCGGCAACAAACGTGACAAAGGCCAAGCCGCCATGTCGATGACGGTAACCTGCCTACCGCTTGCCGCCAAGTCGTGGGCGAACTCACAGCCGATCAAGCCTGCGCCTAGTAAAGCAATATGTTGCTTGCCCTCCAGCTGATGACGAAACAGTGCATAGTCAGCAAGATCATTGCAGCTCAACACCGTATCGGCAGCCTCACCACTTAATACCGGCTTGAAAGTATCCGCACCCAGTGCCAAAACCAGCTTGTCGTAGTTAAATTCCCCCTTGTCGGTATGAAGGCGGCGATTCCCAGCATCAATCCTGGCCACACGTGTCGCGGTCAGCAATTCGGCCTTCAATTCTTCCGCCATCTTTTGGGCAGGTTTCATCACCAACTGGTCAGCCGTCTTCTTGCTGGCAAAGCCAGTAGACAGCATGGGCTTGGAATAGAAATCTCCCTTATCAGCACTGATTATTCGTAAGGGGACATCCGGTGCCTGCTTACGCAGTTCACGAGCAAGGTTATAACCGGCCAAACCGGTGCCGACGATGGTGATCGGGGGTGTCATACGCGGGATGTTCCTAATGCAGATAAGAACCTGTCTAAAGTCTGCTGCGCGTCAGCAACACGGCGTTGAAAACACCCTCGGAATGCTCATTTACCACTTGTAAACTCCGCTTCCTCGGCTGTTTCCGCCTTGTCTCGCTCTAGCTCACGAGACTTTAGACAGGTTCTAAGAAAGCAGCGACCAGACAGGTCGCCGCGATACTGGGGTACAACATGCCTTCAGCAAGATTGTGCAGTTTCGAACCTGGCTTTACTCAATCAACGCCGTCGGCAACATGGCTACATCAGGCAGGTTGCTGCCCAGAATCGCCTGCCTGACCGCTTCAATCGCCTCACGGCGTGGGAAGTTCCGCCGCCAAGCCAGAACGACACGCCGGGTGGGTACTTCCCCACTGAAGGGGCGGATGGTAAGCAATTGCTGGTCTGCTGCGGTAACCGAGGTCACTGGCAACACCGTCACACCAATGCCGCCCGCCACCATATGCCGAATCGTCGTCAACGATGACCCTTGTAACGTGCGCTGTAGACTGCCTATCGGTAGCGACTCCCGATTCAGCTCGGGACAGGTCTGTAAAACCTGGTCACGGAAACAATTGCCCGGCGACAGCAATAGAACATTCTCATCCTCGAGTTGTGCAGGTTCAATCTTCTTGAGTTTCTCCCAGGCATGGCCCTTGGGCGTCGCAACAACAAAGGGTTCGTCATAGACCGCCTGCGTCGCCACACCATTCTCGCGAAATGGCTCGGACAGCAAGGCAACATCGATATCTCCTTGCTTGAGCATCTCTGCCAAACGTGCGGTGTAGTTCTCTTCCAGTAAGAGCTGCATTTGCGGCGCGATGACACGCAGGCGAGGAATCAGAAACGGCAGTACATAGGGGCTGATGGTGTAGATGGCGCCAAGGCGCAGCGCGCCGGAGAGCGGGTCTTTACCTTGCTCGGCCAGGGCTTTGATGGTTTGTACCTGCTCCAGCACACGCTGCGATTCCGATACAATACGCTCGCCGATAGGGGTTACTGACACATCGCCGGAAGAGCGTTCGAACAAGGTTACACCCAATTCATCCTCAAGCTTTTTCACCGCCACAGACAAGGTTGGCTGGCTGACAAAACAAGCCGCAGCGGCTCTGCCAAAGTGACGCTCCCGCGCCACAGCGACTATGTATTTGAGCTCGGTCAGGGTCACATCTGCCTCAACACAAAAAAATGGCAACACCGGCAGAGCCGGCCGCGAAAACAAAACGGGCGCGTCTTGTGACACGCCCTCTGCATGGCTGAACGCTAGTTCAGCCTTAGAACCTGTTCAACGGCTCGAACCAAGGCGATATTTTTGACAGGTTCCTGGAAATACATCACTTTTTGTCAGTACCGGAGGGGGGTGGAAAACCAAAGCCGGTCCAAAGATTTTTTGCACGGTCCTGCAACTGCTGCTGCATTTCCACATACATATTAGTGCTCTGCTCCAAATAGCTGGTCATCATGTTTTGCATGGCCGGCGCCTGGAACTTCATGAACTCGCCCCACATATTGGCGTTGGCGCCCACGGGGTTCTCGCCAACGGCCTTGGCCTGCTCCTGCAGACGCTCTTGCATCTGGTTAAAGAGCTGCATGTTCTTTTCCAGGTAATTCCCCATCAAACCCTGCATGGCATGGCCATAAAAGCGAATGATCTGGGTCAGCACGTCATAACTGAACATCGGCGCACCCCCACTCTCTTCCTCAAGAATGATCTGCAACAGAACGCTACGGGTCAGGTCTTCATGCGTTTTGGCATCTTCAATAACAATATCGACATTCTCAAGTACCAGCTGCTTCACGTCTTCCAAAGTGATGTAGCAACTGGTGGCAGTGTCATACAGACGACGATTAGGGTACTTCTTAATGACGCGCTTTTCGGTAGAGGCCAAGTCTGTCTCCGTATTTTCTTCTTAATCAATTACTTAGCTAAAATGCGCAGCGTCCACGCCTTCATTGTGCATTGCAACAACATTTGCTTGACGCTACAAAACCGGCTTCTTAGAATGGTCTTGTTGTGCGAAGCAGCATAACTATACTCCAAGGCAATGCACCGAGCACTCACCCACTAAGAACTAGGAGAACAGCATGTCCCAGGCTCCCCATGTGGTATTGACTCAACAGCAGCTCGAAAACAACTTGCGCCTGGTACGCATCGGTCTGGATAGCACAGAGAAAGCCATACGGCTGCAACTGGAAGCCACCAAACAAACCTTAGAGAATTCCGCAAAAAGTGCCATCAAGTTTAGTGCGGTCAGCGACATGCAAGGTGCTTTGGCGCTACGTGCAGACTTGGCTGAACAGGCTACCGACTCCCTCATGGGCCTATCCCGCGACCTGTACGAACTGGCTTCGCAAACCCAGAATGAGTTTGCCAAGCAGACCGAAGCACACATCAGCCGATACCAACAAACCTTCCTGAGCAGTTTTGATCAGTTCGAAAAGGTCAGTCCCGCCAGCGCCGAGATTGTCAGTTCTATGCTCAGATCCAGCGTAGCTGCGGGCCAAGCTGCTTTTGACAGCTTAAACAAAGCAGCACGCCAAGTCGCCGACTTTGCAGATGCCAGCCTCAGAGCTGCAACAACGGCTACTGGCGACGCCATCAATACAGCCAACCGCACTCGGACTTCGCGTTCTGCCTGAAAACAAAGCCAGTGCCAGATCCAGCACACGTAACTAAGTAAAAAGCACAACGGCCGGGGGAACCCCGGCCTGTTGGTTTATTTCACGCAAACCCAAATCAACTCATCGCGACTTCGCCTACTTCGAGAAAGGGATCCCCCCTGGATTCTCGTTCTCTTCTGCCAGGTATCGCCGCCAGCAGCTTTTGCGTGTAGGCATGCTTTGGCGCACGAT
This sequence comes from Chitinimonas violaceus, assembly GCF_052601015.1. Lineage (NCBI taxonomy): Bacteria > Pseudomonadati > Pseudomonadota > Betaproteobacteria > Neisseriales > Chitinibacteraceae > Chitinimonas > Chitinimonas violaceus. The sequence continues at coordinate 61,926 of NZ_JBQXDJ010000016.1, forward strand.
ACAGCTCGTCTGCATTCGCGTATTCGACCATCTCACCGTGGTGCATCACCAATACCTCATCCGAGATATATTTCACCACGTTCAAGTCGTGCGAGATAAACAGATAGCTCATGCCGTACTCATCCTGCAATTCCTGCAGCAGGTTCAACACTTGGGCCTGTACCGATACATCAAGCGCCGACACCGACTCGTCACAGACCAGGATTTCCGGCTTCATCGTCAGGCAGCGGGCAATACTGATACGTTGACGCTGCCCGCCTGAAAACTCATGTGGGTACTTGTTAAAAGCCCGCTCATCCAACCCTACCCGCTTGAGCAACTGATGGGCGTGTTCTGCACGGTCACGATCGTTATCGTGAATATGGTGCACACGCATCGGTTCCAGAAGAATATCCCCCACGGTAAAGCGCGGGTTCAAGCTCGCGTAAGGGTTCTGGAACACAATCTGCATCTGACGCTTATAGGGCATGAACTCCTTATCCGACAGGGACATCAGGTTCTTGCCGCCATACACCACCTCACCACCTTCGCAGCTGTTCAAACGCAGAATCGTCTTGCCCAGCGTAGTCTTGCCTGAACCTGACTCACCCACGATGCCCAATGTCTTGCCGCGAGCCAATTTGAAGCTGACATCCTTCACCGCAACCACATCCTTGTGGCCGAATAAACCCTGTTTCATGCGGAAGGTTTTTTTCAGATTCTTTACTTCCAACACGATGGGGTCATTCGGGCTGACACCGCGTTGACGCTCACCCTTAGGCAGATCCTGTTCACGACCGGAGAGGAAATCCTCCACCACAGGCAAACGAATGGGGCGCTTGTCGATGGTGGGTCGGCAAGCCAGCAACGCCCGGGTGTAGGCATCCTTGGGGGCAGCAAATATCTGCTGGGCAGGTCCCTGTTCCTTGATCACCCCTTGATGCATGACCACCACATGGTCTGCAATCTCCCGAACCAGTTCCAGGTCATGGGTAATGAACAAAATACTCATGCCATGGGTGGCCTTGAGCTTGATCAAGAGCTCGACAATCTGCTTTTGAATGGTGACGTCCAGCGCCGTCGTCGGCTCATCCGCAATCAACAGCTTGGGCTCGCAGGCAACGGCCATGGCGATCATTACCCGTTGCTGTTGACCACCGGACATCTCATGCGGGTAACTGTTAATGCGGTTTTCCGGGTCGGGAATACCCACCTCACGCAGTAACTCGATAGCCCGCTTATGGGCTTGCGCTTTGCTCAGTGGCTTGTGCAAACGGAGGACTTCCACAATCTGCTCCCCCACCCGATAGACCGGATTAAGAGAAGTCATCGAGTCCTGGAAGATCATCGATATCTGCTTACCGCACAGGGCACGCCGCTGTTTCTCGCTCTGTTTGAGCAGGTCTACACCCTCGAACACCAAGCTGCTGTCGGCAGCGATTTCGGTATTGGTGCGCGGCAACAGATCCATGATGGCCATGGCTGACACCGACTTGCCTGAGCCCGATTCACCTACCAGCGCTACCGTGCTGTTCTTGGGAATGACATAGTTGACGCCTTTGAGCGCCTGAAACATCTCATGCTTACCCACGCGAAAGGAGACGCGCAGATTCTTGATTTCAAGCAGGTTTTCTTGAGTCATGGTCCTATCCTCAATCAGCGGCGGCTTGCCTTGGGGTCAAGTGCATCACGCAACTGGTCGGTGAACAGACCAAATGCGACTACAAACAGCGACATCACAGTTGCAACCGTCGCCAATTGCCACCACTTGCCCAGCACGAGCTCGGGCATGACTTCATTGATCATGATGCCCCACGAGATCGCCTCGACAGGTACGCCAAATCCCAGGAAGGACAGGATTACTTCCGCCTTGATGAAGTTCACCACATCCTGGGACAGCTGTACGAGGATGAGATGCGACACATTCGGCAGAATATGCAGGAACATCTTGCGGGCATCACTTGCGCCAATGGCGCTTGCAGCCAGCACATAGTCACGGCTGCGCTGCTTGATGTACTCGGAACGGATCAGGCGGTAAGTGCCCGTCCAACCGGTAAAGCCGAGCACAAGAATGACGGTATGCACGCCACCACCGAGCACCGATGCAAACGCCAACACAAGCAGGATATAAGGCATGGAGGTGAAAACGCTGTACAACCACTCCAGCGCATCACCCAGCTTGCCGCCGAAATAGCCACCCACTGCACCAAAGATGGTGCCGATGGCAACCGACAATAACGCAGCAAGCAAGCCTACTGTTATCGACGTCTGCGCTGCCTTGAGCACCTTACTGCCGATATCCCGGCCCACTTTGTCTGCGCCAAAGGGGAGCGTTTCAGCCAATACGACGGCTTCCTGCTTGTATACCTTGGCAGCCTCGTTCAACTCGGCCTCATAAGGTGTCAACGGGTCGAGTGCCCGCGCTTCCGCATCAGGCGCAACCACTTCCACCTTGATGCCGTTTGTATCCTGTTGTTGCTTACCCACCATCGTGGGGGCAGCCCAGGAGACCGCGACTTGCTTATTCCAGTCGCCAGCCAACAAACCCAAGGTGCTGGCCAACGCCAGCAGGAAGTACACCGCCAGGATAAACAAGCAGCCGCGTGCCAGTTTATCCGCCCATAGTCGCTTGCCGGCAGCGCGCCAAAAGCCAGGAGAAACTTTTTCTGTCATTGCAGTCATCGCTGTCTTCTCACTTCAGTTCAACGCGCGGATCGAGCGCTTTGTACAAGAGGTCAACCACCAGGTTGATCACCATCGTCAGAATCACAATCGAGATTGTGATTGCCTTGATAACAGGAAAGTCGCTGCGCATGACCGACTCGACAATTTCCTGTCCCAGGCCAGGGATGGAAAACACTTTTTCGATGAGGAAGGAACCCACGAAGAGCTGCGGCACCTGCATGGCCATATAGGTAGCAATAGGAATGGCGGCATTGCGCAGTACATGGACAAACATTACACGATGCTCGCCGGCTCCCTTGGCACGAGCGGTACGGGTGTAATCCTGATTGGTTTCCTCCACGATGAAGGAACGATAAAGACGCAGACTTGGCGCAACCGACACCGCCAGCAAGAGCATCACCGGTAACGGTGCGTAGCGGGTCACATTCATCCAGAAACTGTCGCTCCAGCCAAGTACCGGGAACAGATCCAGCTTGAAACCCAAGGTGTACTGGCCAACCACCACATACAGCAGCAGTGAAATCGACATCGCAGCGGTACAGATACCCATAATGGCACGGTCGGTCAACGAGCCGCGCTTATAGGCAACCGCCATGGCCAGCGAAACCGCAATGACCGCATCCAGCAGCCACACCTGCAGCATGATGGTCATGCTGACCGGTGCGCGATGGGCAATCAGATGAGAGACTGGTTCATTGGTACTCCAGCTGTTACCAAAATCAAAGGTAATGACCTGCTTGAAGAAGAACCACAACTGAACCCACCAGGGTTGATCCAGGCCCAGTGAGGCGCGGATCGCGGCAATCTTTTCCGGGTCCTGAATCTTACCGACCAGGATATTGGCAGGGTCACCGCCAAACATATTGAACAATATGAATAATAGCAGGATGGCCCCAATCACGGTCGGGATCATCTGCAAGACGCGGCGGACGATGAAAGCGAACATGATGTCTAGCCTCCGGTTGCCGCGGTACGGCCGGTAATTTCACGGAAAAAGGCATCCGAATTGGGTTCACGCCCAAGGAACTGGCGGACCAGGTCCATTTCAGGAATCTGCGAGCCGTTCTGCAGCACAGTCTGGCGGAATCGCATTCCCACCTCGGGGCTCATCACATTGCTGCCAAAAGCGGAACGCATATCCAGGGCCAGTACTTCCGACCACATGTAACCGTAATACCCCGCAGCATAACCACCGACAATGTGGCCAAAGGCACCGGGGAATTCCGTCCCCTTCACATAACCCAAAGCAGTGGCACCTTCCATCCGCTGCCACAAGGCTTGCGGCTTTTGCGGAATCGGCCCGGCCAGCGCCATGTCATACGCAGCATAGAGCCATTGCCGTGCATACTTGGTGCCTTGGCCAAACAGGCGGGCGGCGTTCATCTTCTCAATCAATGCCATATCGATAGGCTGGCAGCTTGAGCAGACCTCGTTCCACAATGCCAAGGAAGCGGGGTTACGTGCCCACTCCTCGTACATCTGCGAAGGCGCTTCGACAAAATCACGCTTGGTATTGGTGCCGGCATTAAGACTGTAGCGGGTTCGGCTCAGCACACCATGCATGATGTGGCCGAATTCGTGAAAGAGCGTCTCCAGCTCTTCCTGGTCAAAGCCCTTGCGATTGAAGTTCGTCACCAGAACCGAAACCGGCGTCGTACCTGCTAAAGCGCTGGCCTGGCGCACCGAGAACGCTGCGGCATGCTTGTATTTGCCATCGCGCGGATACAGATCCATGTAGAAGCTGGACAGATATTCGCCATTGGCTTTGTCGTACACATCGTAGCCCTTCACATCCTCATGCCAGACTGGCAGCTTGGCATTGGGACGAAACTCCACGTTGTACAGACGGCTGGTCACCGCCATCATCCAGTCCACAGTTGGCGCAGAGGGGAATTGCGCCCGTACCATGTCCTGGTCGACCAGATACTTGGCTTTTTGCAAACGCCGCTCGTAGAACATCTGGTCCCAGCGTTCGAGCTTGGCCTTGGGGTCGCCGGTAAAGGCAACCTTTTCCGCGGTCAGTTCAGCCAGCTCGCGCTTTTCTACCGAACCCACCTGATCTTTCACCTTGGCGAGGAAATCGAGCACAACCTGTGGTTTGCCCACCATATTGTTGCGGGTAGCCCAAGCGGCATAGGATGGATAGCCCAGCAAGGTAGCCAGCTGCTTACGTATCTGCACCACCTCCTGCAGAATAGCGAGGTTCTTGCTGCCACCGCGCCGTGTATACGCATATTGCATACGCTCGCGGGTCTCCCCACGCTCTGCGCCTTCTATCACCGGCAGGTATTCGGGGTAATCGAAACCAACCAGATAATTCCCTTTGTCATCGCGCTTGAAGCTGGCCAGCGCATCCGCAGAAACACCCTTGAGTTCCTCGGCGGTAAAGCTCAGCTTTTGCTTGTTCTCGCGCACATTGCGGGCAAAATCCTGCTGCAACTTATCCAACCGGCTGAAGAGCTTCGCGGCTTGCTTGCGCTTGGCCGGCGGCAGGTTCACACCCTTGTCTTCGAATTCCGCCAACACCTGCTTGAGGGTTTCGGCATCGATCACATCAGCAGGCTTCACTGCCTTGAAACGTGCATAGAGCGCACTACTTTGCATGATGCGGTTCAGCTCAGCAGAAGCTTTCAGCTCACAGGCTTCTTCTGCCTGGCGCACTTTCTCATCAGGATGTACATTGGCAATCATCCCGCCACCCCAGCTGAACTCGGCGAATTCACCTGCCGTCTTACTCCAGGGAGCAAGCACAGTTTGAACACTGACTTCATTGAGCGGCAGTTTTTCGAGTGCCGTCACATCAGTATTCAGTTTGGCAATGGCTTGGGTACACAGGTTCGGTATATCGGCAGCGGCAGAAATGCGTATTTCACCACGCTCACCAGCCCATGCTGCGCTTGATAAGGCAGCCAGGACGAGCAATGAAAGCTTTTTCACAAGGGATCTCCGGAAAAGGAAGCTGGAAAGACAGATCAGCGGCCAGTCATGCTGCGGCGCATGTCCTGGTCATAGTCGTAGTACTGCCAATACTCCTTGCTGCTCGGGTGCGGTCGGTAGCCAATCATCCACGGCTGAGCGATATGCGAGAACAAAGCATGGTTGGTCAGAATCCACGGAGCCTGTACCGCCACAATCTTGCTCATCCGGATCAGCTTGGCATTGCGCTCGGCACTGGGTGGCATCGATGCAATCTGCTCGTACAGCTGGTCGTATTCCTTATTCTTGAAACGTGCTTCATTCACCGGACCGGCATTCGGGCCGTACAGCAATTGCATGAAATTCTCGGCATCGGGGTAGTCAAGGTTCCAGCCCCCAAAACTCATCATGAATTGGCCTGCCTGGCGTTGCTTGACCAGATCAGAGAAGGTTTTCTTGTCCATCTTGAGACGGATGCCCAGCGAACTCATCAACTTCTGCAACATCTCGTCGTAGTCGCGTGTGTCGCGATTGCTCTGATCCAGATAGGTGATCAAGAGCGGCTTGCACCCTGGCGCTTCGCGAAAACCGTCTTTATCGCAGTCCTTATAGCCGTACTTATCGAGGATGGCGTTGCCATAGGCAGGATCAAGACGATAGATGCTGTTACGGTAGTGCTCGTCATACCCCTCAACTTCCGGGCCGATAGGCGTCTGGGCAGGCATGGCTTGCCCTTGCTTGACGATATTGACCTCCCACTGCTGGTCGTAGGCATAGGAGATAGCGCGACGTAAACCTATCTTTTCCGGGGTGTAGCCGCCAACAATCGGGTCTTCCATATTGAACATGTGCCAATAGGTATTGCCCTGTGCCTCGCGGTAGAACTGCAGTTTACGGTCCTGATACTTCGGCAGCAGTGCACCATTGGGGGCAACCATACGTGCATAGGCGGTGCCCATTTCCTGCATCACATCAAGCTGCTTACTATCGAACGCCAGCCAGGCAGCCTGCGGCACTTCGATCACACGGATATCAATCACACCAATCCGTGGAAATGTCTTTCCTGCAAGCTGGGCGGCGATATGCTCATCCACCTTGACGCCAGCTGGCGGGGTGTAGGTAATCCCACGGAAGTTCGGGTTGACCTCCAGCACAATATGATTACGCCGTTGCCACTCACGTAAACGGTAAGGGCCAGTCCCGACAGGATGGCCATCGAACTCATCACCATATGCCTCGACCGCTTCCCTTGGTACAGCGCCTGTTGCCGGCGAACCCATCATCTGCGGGATAAGGTAGTCGGGCCGGGTCAGGTTGACCTGAAAGGTATACCGGTCAACCGCCTTGAAGCCCTCAATCGGCTTATCGTAATCAAACTTGCCGGTACGTTTGGCATCCGCAATTTTTTCATCAAGGCCGATGATCTTGCCCTTGAACAGGAAGTCCCATGGTGCGCCACGATTATTCTGGTCAACGAGCCGCTGCAACGAATAAACATAGTCCTGCGCGACAAGCTCCCGTTTCTTCCCCTTGAATACGGGGTCGTCTGAGAAATAAATCCCCGGCCGGACCTTGAAGGTATAACGACGGCCCCCTTCGCTTACTTCTGGCATGGCTTCGGCTGAGCCCGGCACCAGCATTTGCGGCCGTGCTAGGTAGTCGTAACTCAGCAGGGTTTCATAGATGGACTTGAAGATTTCGACAGAACCGGTATCCGAATATTTGGCTGGGTCAAAGCCGGTTTCTGTACCACGCAAATAAGCGTAGAGGGTCTTGTTCATATCCGCCGCAGGGGCGTTGGCTGAGGCAAACGCCGAGACAACAAGACAGGCAAGGCTCGCAAACGTAGCAAATTTCATGATCTTGATTTGCACCGAAAACAACGTTGATTAACTCGCAATCATTCCCTGCCCCGTGTTTTTCATGCGATCAGCACGAAAACACAAGGTAGTCAGAATGGCTGCGACACGGACGCGATCATGTATAGGGAATAAAAAAAGCGACGACACGCCAACGCCTGCCGCCGCTTTTTACTCCCTGATACCTACTCTACCAAGCCGAACTTGGTGACACCGGTACGCTGCGCCGCAGCCATCACAGTGGCAACCGCGCGATAAGGTGTTCCTTTGCGTGGCTTGACATGCACTTCAGGCTGATTGGCATCGGCCGCGTACTGGCGGAAGATGTTTTCCAGTGCGTCCTTGCCCGTCACTACCGTGCCATCCACGTAAACCACACCGGCTTCGTCAATATCCACCTTATGCACCACCGGTTCTGTCAGTGGCGGCGGCGGATTGCCAACCGGGTTGTCCGTCTCGATCGAATGCAACTGCACCGGAATGGTGATGATCAACATGATCAACAGCACCAACATCACGTCAATCAACGGCGTAGTGTTCATTTCCGCCATGACTTCCGGTTCACCCGAACTGCTACCAGAGCCAACATTCATGCCCATGGCACACCTCTCACTTTGTCAAACCGATCAAATCAGCCGCGGGGTGGCGGCTCGACAATGAAACCAACCTTCTGGATAGCGGCGCGCTTACACGCCCGTACGACCCATTGGACCGACTCATAATTCGCATCCATATCGCCACGGATTTGAATCTTGGGCTGAGGCACCTTTTGGGAAACCTCTTCGATCAGACGCGCAGTCAGCGCCTTCTCATCCTCGATCGCCGACTGGTTCCAATAGACGATACCGGCCTTGTCGATGGACAGGTTGACGTTGATCGGCGTGGTTTCATTCGGCTTATTGGTTTCAATAGGCAATTTGACCGGCACGATATGCGCAGCAACCGGAATGGTGATCAGAAAGATGATCAACAACACCAGCATCACGTCCACGAGCGGGGTGGTATTGATTGCCGATACCACCTCGTCGTCGCCGGACTCACTTCCGACGTTCATTCCCATGGCTTAGCCCCGCTTTGTGGCCTGCGAACCGCCCAGCACGACGCTGTGCAGGTCGGCACCGAAGGCACGCACCTGCTCCATGCCAGACTTATTGCGACGTACCAACCAGTTGTAACCAAGCACAGCCGGCACAGCAACAGCCAGACCGATCGCCGTCATGATCAGCGATTCGCCCACCGGGCCTGCCACCTTGTCGATGGAAGCCTGACCGGACATACCGATCGACACCAGCGCGTGGTAAATACCCCAAACTGTACCGAACAGACCAATGAACGGCGCAGTGGAACCCACTGTAGCCAGGAATGCGAGGCCATCCTGCAAGCGGTTCTGCACGTTTTCCATGGCGCGTTGGATGGACATCGTCACCCAGGTGTTACGGTCGATCTGCTCCAGCAGCGCACCTTCATGATGCTCGCTGGCATTGACAGCGCTTTCAGCAATGTAACGGAACGCGCTGCCATCTTGCAGGGTCTCAACACCAGACTTGACGGAACCGGCACCCCAGAAGGACTCACGTGCGGCACGGGCTTGGCGCATCAGTTTGCTTTGTTCCCACAGCTTGGTGACCAGGATGTACCAGGTACCCATGGACATGATGATCATGATGACCAAGGTACCCTTGGCGACAAAGTCACCTTGCTGCCACAGCGCTTCCAGGCCATATGGGTTCTCTACTGCAATTTTCGTCTCGCCGGGTACAGCAGGCGCCGCAGGAGGAGCCGGAGGGGTAGCAGCAGCCGGCGCCGCTTCGGCAGCAGGCGTAGCCTGCACCGCCTCATCAGCATGAGCCACTTGTGAAACAAACAGGGTTGCCATTGGAGCGGCAACGAGGGTAATTGCCGCGACAATAGCGGACAGACGATTTGCTACAGACATGATCCTTCCAGCTCCTTAGCTAGGTTGGCTCGATAAAGCCGACGATGAGTAAGTCCAAGTCGAGATGCCCACGGCTTCCCGACCGGAAACATTAATCTTGCAGTTTGAAAGAGAACGGCACCAATACCTGGACTTCATGTCCCGGCGGTGTCGAACACTTGAAGCGGCGAACCGCATTCCGCGCCAAAGCTGCAACTGCAGAATTCGTAGATGACTTGATAGACACGGTACCGATTTCACACGCTGCCCCAACCGTCATTAACAGCGTGACCTCTGCAGTTTGAATCTGTTCCTTGTCGGCAACCACCGAAAATTTATCACTCAACCCTTCAGCCACTTCTGCGTAATTGGAAAACACAGCACGGGCACTGACCGGTGCAGCCACCGCAGGCGTGGGAACCGGCGGCGCAGGCGGTGGTGGCGGTGTATCAGGCGGCGCCTCGTGACTCACCGCTGTCGGTGCGTTCACAGCTGTGGCTGGTGCCTGCACCACAACCTCTGGCGGTGGCACATAGGCTGGGGGTGGCGGTGGAAGTTTCACCTCAGGCGGTGGAGGGGGAAGCGGTTTCTCCTCTGGTGGAGGTGGGGGCGGCTCATCGATGAGCTTAGTTTCCAGCGGTTTTTGGATTACCTCGACCACTTTACGTGCCAGACCATTGACCAATCCGTAAACGACCAATAAGTGCAGAAGAACCACAAAACCGATACCTAGCAGATGCTTCATCGGTTTCCTCTGCTGCTGCGCAAAATCCATGTTTTACCCTCTACACCTGCCGATGGTAAGGCAGGATTTAGCAATATCCACAAATGGGCGGATTGCGCCACACTTGCCATTCAAAATCAAACGAAGCGTGCTGCAAGCAATCTGACAAGCACAACGTCGACTTCTAGTCTTTGCAAAGACGCCACCGAGCCCCTAAAGACAGCAAGGGCCACGATAATGCCCTGGGGATCGACCTCTGCAAAACCACTTCAAAACACGCTGCATCGCACAGAAACCAACCACAAAAAACCTTGGGCGCCACCCATGCCAACAACAATGTCCGCATAGCAAATACGCCGGGAAATACTGCGAGCGAGGATACCAAGAAATACGGGATATGCTGCTGCAAAAAAACATACAGCGTTACCTTATTCGCTTATTTGCAACACATACCCCAGACGTGACAAAGGCCACAGAAGTGGCCTTGGCAATTTGCTGCTTAACTAAGACGAAATAGGTCTCAAACACTGGTCCATCCTGGACTTGCGACAAATTCTCATCGAAATCCAAGCTAGGCTGAAACGTCGCGGATGCTAAGCACAAAAGCGCGACCAACTTCGCCTCGATTGCATGTTCGCAACATGCTTTACATATGCCAGACGCAACAAAGGCCACTTACGTGGCCTTTGTCATTTTAAATCTGGCGCGCCCGAAGAGATTCGAACTCCTGACCCCTTGGTTCGTAGCCAAGTACTCTATCCAGCTGAGCTACGGGCGCTGATTTTTGCTAAGTGATTTCAAAGTGGCGCGCCCGAAGAGATTCGAACTCCTGACCCCTTGGTTCGTAGCCAAGTACTCTATCCAGCTGAGCTACGGGCGCACTTTGAAACAACTAAAACGGCTCTTGGCGGAGAAGGAGGGATTCGAACCCTCGATACAGGTTTGTGCCCGTATGCTCCCTTAGCAGGGGAGTGCCTTCGACCACTCGGCCACTTCTCCGTCTCAAGAGGACGCGAACTATAATGAAGTCCGCGCCCCCCGTCAAGCATCAATTCTCTTGATCTAATCCAAATGCCTTATGAAGTACGCGAACCGCCAATTCCAGATACTTCTCATCCAGCACAACCGAGATTTTGATCTCGGAAGTTGAAATCATCTGAATATTGATTCCTTCTTCTGCCAGGGTACGGAACATGGCTGAAGCAATGCCTACGTGCGAACGCATGCCGACGCCTACGACCGAGACCTTGCAGATCTTGTCGTCGCCAGAGATGTTCTTCGCACCGATATGCCCCTGTACCCCTTCCAGAATGGCGACAGCCGCCTGGTAATCATTACGGGGAACGGTAAAGGAGAAGTCGGTATGCCCTTCCACGCCGACATTCTGAATAATCATGTCGACATCGATATTGGCATCCGCGATCGGACCCAGTATCTGATACGCAATACCGGGTTTGTCAGGCACACCAGTGACATTGATGCGCGCTTCATCGCGATTAAAGGCTATGCCGGAAATGATGGCCTTTTCCATATTGTCTTCTTCCTCGAATGTAATCAGGGTGCCATCACCTTCCTCCTGGAAGCTCGACAACACACGCAACTTGACCTTGTACTTGCCGGCGAATTCCACCGATCGTATCTGCAAAACCTTGGAGCCCAGGCTCGCCATTTCGAGCATTTCCTCGAAAGTGACCGTTTTCAGACGACGCGCTTCCGGAACAACACGTGGGTCGGTGGTATAGACGCCATCCACATCGGTGTAGATCTGGCACTCATCCGCCCGCAGCGCAGCCGCCAAAGCCACGCCTGTGGTATCCGAGCCACCACGCCCCAGTGTCGTGATGTTTCCATCCGGGTCAATCCCCTGGAAACCCGCTACCACCACCACACGCCCCGCTTTCAGCTCTTCCCGCATCGCCACATCGTCGATATGCTGAATACGCGCCTTGGTGTGCGCGTTGTCAGTCAGTATCTTGACCTGCCCGCCGGTATAGCTTTTCGAATCCAGGCCGATATCCTTCAACGCCATAGCCAGCAGGCCGATAGTGACCTGCTCACCCGTCGAGACAATGACATCAAGCTCACGGGGATCAGGCTTGGCTTGAATCTCTTTGGCCAACGCGATGAGTCGATTGGTTTCGCCACTCATGGCCGACACGACAACCACAATATCGTGGCCCTGAGCTTTATAGCGCGCGATGCGGCGGGCGACATTCTTGATTCGCTCAGGCGAACCCATCGATGTGCCGCCATATTTCTGGACGATCAGTGCCATGCACTTCCCTCTGGCAGATGGATAAAAGAAACAGAATCTAATAGAAAGCGCCCTGTTAAAACAAGGCGCTGGTGAAATACTCGATTGGCCGCTTCAAGCTTAAGCATAAACGCGAGCTGGCGATTCTGCCGGACAGGTGCGTAACACACCCGCAAACTCAATCTACTCGTCGTGCTTGTTAGCCTGCGCAGCCCGGCGGCGCTTGAAATAGCCTACCAACAGAATAAGCGCGACAACCGCAATGGCGATCAGGATGCCAACCTGGCCCCGACTGATCCACTTAAGCAGCCACTCACGGTTGAAAGCACCGAAATAACCAAGGTAAACCCAGGCCGGCACGCTGATCAATGCGGCAAAACCATCCAGCAACAGGAAACGCCAGAACGGCACCCGGCGCGTCATGCCCGCAGTAAGGAAAATAGCGGATCGCAAACCAGGCAGGAACCGGGCAATAAACATCAGCCGGCTGCCATAGCGCGCAAACTTGTCCTGTACAGCACAGTAACGGGCCGGTGTAAGCAACTTGGATACAAACCGCCAGGCAAGCACCTTCTCGCCGAACAAACGCCCAATGGTGAACATGGTCGCATCACCAATCAGTACACCTGCCATGCCCACAAGGAACATCACATGCACGTCGGCATAGCCCAAGCCAGCGATTACGCCACCTGCCACCAAACTTACATCTTCTGGAATGGGAACACCGAAGCCGCAAATAAGCAGCACGGTGAACACAGCGATATAGCCGTAGTCCGTAAACAGGCTCAAAAGGATGGTGAGAAAATCCATCAGCCGCTTGCTATAGAAATGGGGTCGCCATATTAGCACAGGGTTTTTCAGACCCTGTTACCGAGATCACCAATTCATTTGGGATAAATTGGATTGAACCCCGGCCACTTAATATGAAAGACGAAACCCAGTGGTGGCATAAAGTTCGAACTGGTCACGTACCGCACACCGCAATGGCGTACAACCCATCCAACCACTCGCGAACCAGTACGCAACAAGACGAAAGCAACAGAAGAAATCGAACTTATAAAACTGTAATGCATAGAGAGATTGGGGCTGCTCTCGAGATTGCAATCACTGAAACAAACCTTTAACAAACCCCAAATCGTGGCTGCTAACTAGTGCTTGCCGGTACTGCCAAACCCGCCTGCACCACGTTCACTCTGCTCGAAAGTATCTACTACATTGAAGCCCAGCTGCAGTACAGGCACAACGACCAATTGAGCAATCCGCTCCAAAGGCTGGATCATGAAGGGCTCTACCCCTCTATTCCAGACCGATACAAAGATCTGCCCCTGGTAGTCCGAGTCGATCAAGCCAACCAGATTCCCCAGCACAATCCCATGCTTATGTCCCAATCCCGAGCGGGGCAGAATCATCGCAGCCAAGCCCGGGTCGCCCAGGTGCATGGCGATACCGGTTGGAATCAATACCGTGGCACCAGGCACCAGGGAAAGCGAAGCATCCAGACAAGCGCGTAAATCCAAACCTGCGGACCCGGACGTAGCATAACCGGGGGGTTGCCCCTTCAAACGTTCATCAAGAATGCGGATATCAATTTTTTTCATGGCTTAGGGTGGTACTCACGATAAAGTTTGGCAGTATGCCGGATGATCGCGCGGGCAATATCAAGCTTGGATGCCCGCGGCAATTTGTGCTGGCCATGGTCGTCCAGCAAGTAGACTTCGTTATCGTCGGCGCCAATAGCTGACTGCACCTGATTGGCTACCAACAGCGGTATTTTCTTTCGGCGACGCTTCTGCTCGCCATACTCGAGCAGGTTTTCGCTTTCCGCAGCAAAACCCACACAGAAAGGTGGCTCCGCCAAGCCGGCCACATTGGCCAGAATGTCTGGGTTCGGTGCAAGCTCCAAGGTCAGGATGTTCGCGCCTTTCTTGATTTTCTGCTCGGAGGGGTTCAACACGTGGTAGTCAGCAACGGCTGCAACACTGATAAATACATCGGTTCTCGGGACCTCCGCATTCACTGCCGCCAGCATATCCTGCGTGCTGACCACATCAACCCGCTTCACGCCAGCCGGTGTCACCAACGCGGTAGGTCCGGCAACCAAGGTCACTTCCGCCCCGCTCTCGGCTGCCGCACGGGCTATGGCAAAACCCATCTTGCCGGAGCTGCTGTTTGTAATACCGCGTACAGCGTCGATACGTTCAAAGGTAGGCCCTGCCGTCAGCAAGACTTTAACCCCCGCCATGAATTTCTGCTGGAACGAAGCTACGACATGGTCGAACAAGGCTTCCGGTTCCAACATCCGGCCAAAGCCGGTTTCACCACAAGCCTGCTCGCCTACATCCGGTCCAAGCACGGTGACACCATCCTGCCTTAACAGCGCCACATTGCGCTGATTCGGCGGGTTCTCCCACATCTGCCGGTTCATAGCCGGCGCCACCATCAAGGGGCAGTCACGTGCGGTGCATAAAGTGGAAAGCAGATCATTCGCGGCCCCCTGTGCCAATTTGAACAGGAAATCCGCAGACGCTGGCGCAATCAGAATCAGATCTGCTTCGCGGCCAAGATCGATATGCGCCATATGGTTGTCGATCCGGTTATCCCACAGATCGGTAAACACAGGCCTTCCCGATAAAGCCTGGAAAGTGGCGGGGGCAACAAAGTGCGTGGCCGCCTCACTCATCACCACTTGTACGTCGTAGCCAGCTTTAACGAACAACCGGGTCAGCTCCGCTGATTTATAGGCAGCCACGCCACCGGTCACACCAAGCAGAATACGTTTCGGGCGGCTCATTGCTTCGCCTCAGACATGAAAATTCCTTTGCAATTGGGTACTCGCCGTCGAAAGTGTAAAGCATTGCCCCAAGCCTCCCAAACGCTATGCCTATTCCAAACTGGCCTGCCGACGAGCGTCCGCGTGAGAAACTACTCAGCCGCGGGGCCGCGAGCCTTTCCGACGCTGAACTCCTTGCGATCTTCCTACGCGTAGGATTACCCGGCAAAAGCGCTGTCGACCTGGCGCGGGACCTCCTGCGGCACTTTGGCTCCCTTAACCGGTTGTTCCATGCCCCTCAAGCAGACTTCACCCAATTTGCCGGCATGGGAGACGCTAAGTTCGCCCAACTCCAGGCAGTATTGGAAATGAGTCGGCGCGCATTGCACGAAGAACTGCGTCAACCGCCAACGATGAATCAACCTGCCGCTGTTCGCGACTACTTACGGCTATGGCTGGGTGGCGAAACACGCGAAACCTTTGGCGTGCTCTTTCTGGACACACAACACCGCTTACTGGCTGCAGAAATACTCTTTCAAGGCACACTAAACCAAGCCACGGTTCATCCGCGTGAACTCGCACGCCGTGCGCTAGCCTTGAATGCTGCGGCATTGATCGTGGCGCACAATCACCCTTCCGGCATTGCCGAACCCAGCACAGCCGATATCTCGCTGACTACCCAGTTGAGTCACGCCCTGGCACTAATTGATATACGCCTGCTTGATCACTTTGTTGTTACACCCAACGAAGCTGTCTCGCTCGCCGAGCGTGGACATCTACCTTGAAATACTCATGACAGACCGTTGACGGGTATAAGCAATTCAAATCATAAAGTTGACTCTCCAAACGCCGATATTAGCGTTAAGGCCTGCTCACGATTAGTAGGTTCCTTATAAGGCCAAGACAGGTGGCCAGGAGAAGAACATGAAAATCCAGCAATCCCAGGTCCAACTGGCCGGGCAGCGTACTGCTGCGCACGAACATCGCGTTCAAGAAAAATTACATGTGGAAGTACGCGTCGAACCGCCCCGAGAAAACACACCTGATAGCGTGACACTTTCCCCCGATGCACTTGCCGCTCAGCAACACGACAATCTGCTCGACCTGCGTAGCCAGCTCCTGAATCACCCACTCTGGAGACTGATTCAAGAACTCATCAAGAAACTGACCGGACAGGAGATCGATATCAACGACATCGTGCCCATTGGCAGTCCAGCCCCCGACATGACCCCTTCCTCGCCACCAGCACAGTCGCAAGCCGCGACACCACCACAGATCACGTGGCAAATTGAACATGAGTATCAGGAAGAACGTCGCGAAACAGAAGCAACCCGCTTTGAGGCCAATGGAACCGCAACCACACAAGATGGTCGACAGTTCAAATTCGATACCGTTCTCAACCTGTACCGGGAATTCACCGAAACAACCAAAACCCGCTTCAGCATTGGCAACCAAGGTACCAAACGCGACCCCCTGGTACTGAATTACAGCACGGCATCGGCCACACTTACACAAGACAAGTTCAACTTTGACCTGGATGCAGATGGCACCGAGGACAACATTTCCTTTGTGAGCGAAGGTAGCGGCTTTCTTGCGCTGGACAAGAACAACGACGGTATCGTCAACGATGGCCAGGAACTCTTCGGCACTCAGAATGGCAACGGCTTCACCGATCTGGCGCGTTATGACGATGATGGCAATGGCTGGATAGACGAGACGGATTCTGTATGGAAGAAACTGTCTCTATGGATACGCGATGCCGACGGTAAAAACAGGCTGCTGGATTTGGCTACCGCTGGCATCGGCGCACTGCACCTGGGATATGCGGATACCGACTTCTCGCTTCGGGATCAAACCAACCGTGAGCATGGCCAGATCAGGCGATCAGGTCTCTATCTTGCGGAAAATGGCCAGTTGGGCACACTACAGCAGGTAGACTTGGTTACTTGAATTATGATGTTGGCGCAAAGCCTGACGATAAGCGGTATTCAAGCCACGCAACACCTGTCCCAGCCTCATTGACAAGCTAGAAAAGTCGGGCGCAATATCCCGGGCGGGTTTTTGCCTGAAAAAGAACCTCCCAACAAGCGGGGTTCTTACTTATTGGAATACCGGTTTTTCAAAAGGGGAATTTAGATGACTTTGGCTCGTTACAGCCTACTAGCCTCCGCCGTTCTGGCGCTCGCCGCCTGCGGCAACAAAGAAGAGACACCCGCGGCAGAAGCTGCTGCGCCAGTCCCCGCCGCCTCCCCTAGCGAAGCTGTTATCAAAATCGGTCACGCAGCACCCTTGACCGGCAACATCGCACACCTGGGCAAGGACAATGAAAACGGCGTCCGCCTGGCGATCGATGAGCTGAACACTGAGAACGTCGAAATCGGTGGCACGAAGGTCAAATTTGAGATGGTTTCGGAAGATGACCAAGCCGACCCGAAAACCGCCACCACAGTGGCGCAGCGTTTTGTAGACGCAAAGGTTGCTGGGGTGATCGGCCACCTGAACTCAGGCACAACCATACCTGCTTCGAAGATTTATTCCGATGCAGGTATTCCCCAAATCTCGCCTTCGGCAACCAACGCAGCTTACACACAACAAGGTTTCAAAACCGCATTCCGTGTGATCGCCAACGATATCGCCCAAGGTGGCGCTTTGGGTGAATTCGCCGCCACCACCCTCAAAGCCAAGAAAGTCGCGATCATCGACGACCGTACCGCTTACGGCCAAGGCTTGGCAGATGAATTTGAGAAAGCCGCCAAAGCGAAGGGCGTAACTGTAGTGGGTCGTGAATTCACGACCAACCAGGCTACCGACTTCATGGCCATCCTGACCACCATCAAGGGTAAGAAGCCAGATGTCATCTTCTACGGTGGTATGGATGCACAAGCCGGCCCACTAACCCAGCAGCTCAAAAAGCTTGGCGTCACCGCCAAGGTAATCGGTGGCGACGGTTTCCAGACCGGTGAGTACATCAAGTTGGCAGGTGACAATGCCGAAGGCCAATACGCCTCGCAACCTGGCATGCCCAAGGACAAGATGCCCGGGTTCGCTGCCTTCAACGAGAAGTACAAAGCCAAGTTCAATACCGAAATCCAGATCTACGCACCATTCACCTATGACGCTACCCGCGTGATGGTTGCCGCCATGAAGAAGGCTGGTTCGTCAGACCCGGCCAAGTACCTGCCCGAAATGGCAAAAACCGACTACGCCGGCGTAACCGGCCCCATCAAGTTTGATGCCAAGGGCGATGTGATCGGCGGTAATGTCACGGTATACCAAGTGAAGAACGGCGTATGGGAAGCCGTTGCCACAGTAGGCGGTGCTGCACCTGCATCTGCTGCAACCTCGGCTGCACCTGCCCCAGCAGATGCCGCAGCCGCCGCACCAGCAGAAGCACCGAAGTAAATCCGAACCAACGGATGAAAGGCGGCATCGGGAGATGCCGCCTTTTTCATTCCGTTTTCCCTAACTACTACAGGTATCAAGCCACAGTCAGAATCCCGCCCGCGCCTAAATATAATATGCACTAGGCGCTCGGGGTTTCGTCTGTTACTGGCAGTACGATTCGCTTTCCCACACGCAACAAGACGGGGAGTCAACGCGTGGATATTTTTATTCAGCAACTCATCAACGGCCTAGTGGTCGGCAGCATTTATGCGCTGATTGCACTGGGCTACACCATGGTTTACGGCATTCTCCAACTGATCAACTTTGCCCATGGTGAAATTGTGATGATGGGCGCCATGATCACCATCTCAGCCATCAGCGTTATCTCAGCCAGCGGCATCGGCCTACCCGGACCGGTTCTCGTCGTTGGCGGATTATTGGTTGCTATCCCAATCACCATGCTGATCGGCTTTATTATCGAGCGTGTCGCGTACCGTCCGCTACGCAAGGCACCTCGGCTTGCCCCACTGATTACTGCAATCGGTATCTCCATCGTACTGCAACAGGTTGCGGTGCTTATCTGGAAAAACAACCCCCGGTCATTCCCTGATTTACTTCCGCACGAACCCCATAATTTCTTTGGTGCCGTCATTACCGACTTGCAAATTGTCATCGTCGCCCTGGCCATACTGATCATGTTGGGACTGCTGGTGATGGTTGAAAAGACCAAGCTCGGTCGCGCCATGCGTGCAGTATCCATGAATCAGGCCGTTGCCAGTTTGATGGGCGTCAACATCAATTATGTGATTTCCATGACCTTTGTCATCGGCTCTGGCCTTGGTGCCGTTGCTGGTGTGATGGTTGGTGCAAATTATGGCCTGGCCTACCCCACCATGGGTTTCATGATTGGCCTCAAAGCCTTTACCGCAGCGGTGCTTGGCGGTATTGGCAACCTGGGCGGCGCAGTAGCCGGCGGCATTCTGCTCGGTATTATCGAAAGCGTCGGTGCGGGGTACCTGGGACCTTTGACCGGCGGTGTGCTGGGTAGCCATTACCAGGATATCTTCGCCTTCATGGTGCTGATCCTCGTGCTGGTCTTCCGACCAAGCGGCCTCTTGGGCGAACGTGTTGCTGAACGCGCCTGATCGGGAGAAATAGAACAATGTTTGCCATCAATAAACAAAACAAGGCCACAGCCTACATCGGTATGGCGATTTTCGCCGTCGTGTTGGCTATCCTACCGTTCCTTATGGGCGCAACCCTGGGCAATACCTGGGTACGCAACCTCGACCTCGCCATGCTTTACATCATGCTGGCATTGGGTCTGAATATTGTGGTGGGTTACGCAGGCCTGCTCGACCTAGGTTATATCGCTTTCTACGCGGTGGGTGCCTATGTATACGCTCTGCTGAATTCGCCGCATCTGGTACCCATGCTGGCTGGTACAGGCTTCGAATGGATCCTGCATATGCCCCTGCTGGTAGTGCTGCCACTGGCAGCGCTGATGGCAGGGTTATTTGGGGTGTTGCTCGGGTCTCCCACCCTGAAGTTGCGTGGTGACTACCTCGCCATCGTAACCTTGGGTTTTGGTGAAATCGTCCGCTTGTTCATGAACAACCTGGATCGTCCCATCAACATTACCAACGGCCCACAAGGCGTAAACCTGATTGAACCGGTGAGCCTGTTTGGTCACAAGTTCTCGCAAGCTATCACCGTATTCGGCATCGAATTCCGCAGCGTCCACCTGTACTACTACCTGTTCCTTGCATTGGCCTTGCTGATCATCGTGGTGTCAATCCGCTTGCAAAGTTCGCGTATCGGTCGGGCATGGGTGGCGATTCGTGAAGACGAGATTGCCGCGCAGGCCATGGGTATCAATACCCGCAATGTAAAGCTGTTGGCATTTGCCATGGGTGCTTCGTTTGGTGGTGTTTCGGGTGCGATGTTTGCCAGCTTCCAGGGTTTTGTCTCTCCCGAGAGCTTCATCCTGATGGAATCCATCGTCGTGCTGGCCATGGTGGTATTGGGTGGTATGGGCCATATCCCCGGTGTAATCCTCGGCGCCGTCTTGTTGTTCCTTACCCCTGAAGTACTGCGTGACGTGGTCAACCCACTACAGGACAAATTGCTGGGTGAACGTGTCGTCAACCCGGAAAACCTGCGCATGTTGTTGTTCGGCTTGGCCCTGATCTTTGTGATGCTGGTCCGGCCGGAAGGATTATGGCCATCCAAACGCCGTAAGGCCGAGTTCCACGAGAAAGACGAAAAGGCAGCTGCTGAAGCGGCTAAAAAGGATTCCGCTCATGGCTAATCAAGAAAAAACTGAGCTGTTGCTGGAGATTTCCGGCATCCACAAGCGTTTTGGCGGCCTGCATGCACTGAGCGATGTTGCCCTATCCATCAACAAGGGCGAAATCTACGGCCTGATCGGCCCGAACGGCGCAGGCAAGACCACACTGTTCAATGTGCTGACTGGACTCTATCAACCTGATGAAGGCAAATTCACCTTCAAGGGCATCGACCTATTCCGCAAGAAGCCCAATGTGGTTGTAGACAGTGGCATCGCCCGTACTTTCCAGAACATCCGCCTGTTCCATAACATGACGGCGCTGGAAAACGTGATGGTGGGCCGCCATGTGCGTACCAAGGCTGGCGTGATTGGCGCCGTGTTCCGCAACAAGGGGACACGTACCGAGGAAGCCGCCATCAAGGCACGGGCTATCGAACTGCTCGACTACGTCGGCATCCGCCAGCATGCTGAAGAGCATGCCAAGAATCTCTCCTATGGCGACCAGCGTCGTTTGGAAATTGCGCGCGCACTGGCTACCGACCCGCAACTGCTTGCGCTGGACGAGCCCGCTGCCGGCATGAACGGCAAGGAAACCGACGACTTGAAGCGCCTGATGGAAAAGGTTCGCACTGACGGCGTCACCATCCTGCTGATCGAACATGATGTGAAATTGATGATGGGCTTGTGCGACCGCATCGCCGTGCTCGACTACGGCAAGAAAATTGCCGAAGGGGTGCCGGAAGTCGTCAAGAACGACCCGCGCGTGATCGAGGCATATCTCGGCGCCACGCCGGATTAAGGAACAGCATGAGCAACAACGACAAGAAACTGCTGGAAGTCAAAGGCCTGCAGGTCGCCTACGGTGGTATTCAGGCGGTCAAGGGCATTGATCTTGAAATCAAGCAAGGCGAACTGGTGGCGCTGATTGGTGCCAATGGCGCCGGCAAGACCACCACGCTGAAAACCCTGGTCGGCATGATCAAACCCGCCGCCGGTACGATTCTTTACGACGGCCAGGATACGTCGCGTATTCCCGTCTATCACTATGTGTCACGGGGTTTGTCCATGGTGCCGGAAGGCCGGGGTATCTTCCCGCGGCTGACGGTGGAAGAAAATCTGCTGATGGGGGCGTACTACCGGAATGACAAGGCTGAGATCCAAAACGATCTGGCCCGCGTCTATACCCTGTTCCCCAGGCTGAAAGAGCGTTTCAAGCAGCTGGCCGGCACCCTGTCTGGCGGTGAACAGCAAATGGTGGCTATGGGCCGTGCCATTCTGGCGCGCCCTAAACTGCTGCTGCTGGATGAACCTTCAATGGGCTTGGCACCGATCATCGTGCAGAAGATCTTCGAAATCATTCGCCAGATCGCCAGCGAAGGCGTCACGATGTTGCTGGTGGAGCAGAACGCCAAACTGGCGCTTAAGACAGCAAGCCGGGGCTATGTGATGGAAAGCGGCAAGATCACTTATGCCGATACAGCAGAAGCCCTGCTAGCCAACGAGAAAGTGCAACACGCCTATCTGGGTGAATAAATCTACCGATGGCAACGGCCCGCAAATGCGGGCCGTTTTTACTTCATACCTGGGAATATAGCTATGTCGATCGTGTTCGGTGCAGTCATCGTCGGTGATGAAATTCTGTCAGGCCGCCGTGCCGATAAACACTTAGCCTTTGTCTCCCAGCACCCTACCCTGCGTTTTTCATCTTTACCCAGTTACGGTAATAACCGCTACGCGCAACCCCATACCGAGTTCTCAGTCAGCGGGGGCCCTGCCATGGGGTAATCCCCCCGGAAAATAGGGGTGTGCAGAAGTAGAATTTTCTCGGATAGAGGGAGTTCTACAAAATGAAGAAATCGAGATTTTCGGACAGCCAAATCATCACCGTGCTTAAGGAGGCAGAGGCTGGCAAGCCAGTCCCAACGCTATGCCGGGAACACGGCATCAGTTCGGCGACGTTCTACAAGTGGCGGGCTAAGTTTGGCGGCAT
>NZ_JBQXDJ010000017.1:0-83492 GCF_052601015.1 Chitinimonas violaceus
CGCCAAGCTTCCGGTAACTTCAATCGGGTTGAGATGCTGGAAGCGGCAGAAGCCTGCAAGGGTGACGTGAAGGACGAAGCGGTCAGCCTAGTGCAGTACCTGACTGAACCCAAGGAAGAGGCAGCCGCATTGCGTGGCTATATGTTCCTGCACTTCCTGGGTGGTTCGGTGGCTAGTGCTGCTGTCAATCTGACGCAGCCTGCCATCATGACCTTTCCGTATCTGTCGCAGTTTGGTGGTCCGACTAAGGCTGCCAAGCGACTTTCCAGTGCAGCTGCCCGTATCTACGCCAAGCGGCACGCACCCGACTTGGCCAAAGCACTGAAGCAGGCTGAAGCCGATGGCATTGTGGCGCCACATGAAATCCACCAGCTGATGGCGGAAGCAGGCGGGACGATGCTGGATCGTCAACCTGGACTCCGTGCCTTTAAAGCGATTTGGGGTTCCATGTTCGCTTTGGCCGAGTCGGTCAACCGGCGTATGACCTTTATCGCTGCGTTTGAAACGGCGACTGAAGAGAAAATCACAGATCCCTACGGGTTCGCCGAACGTGCAGTACAAGAAACTCAGGGTCTCTACAACCGAGGCAACCGTCCCAACTGGGCACGCGGTGCCATTGGCGCGACGGTATTCACTTTCAAGCAATACAGCATCAGCTATCTGGAAATGTTCAAACGGATGGACAGACAGGGGCAAGCCATCGCCTTGGCGGTCCTGTTGCTGGCTGCTGGTCTGGAAGGACTGCCCTTTGCCGAAGATATCCAGGACTTGATCGATACGCTTGGCCGATTCATGGGGTACAACACCGACAGTGAAACGGCGCTGCGGCGTGCGGTGATCGGTACCTTTGGCAAGACCATAGGCGGTATTGCACTGGATGGTGCAAGTGCTTTGCCCGGTATGCCATTGGATGTGCAAGGCCGTTTGGGACTGGGCAACCTGCTACCGGGTACACGCCTGCTGACGCCGTTTGAAAACAACAAGACTGACGATATCGCCCAGTTTGCTGGGCCTGTGGGTGGATTAATTGGTCAAGCAGGTAAAGCGTTTGGGAATCTGGCGAGTGGCGATGTAAAGGCAGCGTTCGGCGCAATAGCACCGGTAGCGATCCAAAACATCGCCAAGGGTGCAGATATGGCCATGACAGGTATGTACCGTGATACCAAGGGCCGTAAGGTGATTGATACCAGCATTACGCAGGCACTTATCAAGGGAATTGGCTTTCAGCCGAGGGAAGTAGCGGAGACACAGCAGGAGTTGGGGCAGGCAATGCGCCGCATCGAGCTGCATAGAAGCGTCAAACAGTCGATTTCTGATCAGTTGGCACAAGCTATTGCGCTGGGGGATAACGAGGGGAGGGCGGAAGCACTACGCCGCCTGAAGGCATGGAATGCCAAAAACCCAGGCACGCCGCTTCAGATTACTCGAACGGCGATTGGACGACGAGTAAAGGAAATTCGGATGACCAAAGCAGAGAGGATGGCAAAGCGAACGCCGAGGGAGTTGCCGGCGCGTTCCAATAGTTGAATTCTATTCAGTGGACCACCAGGAGAAAATGACAATTGAATATTCGAAGCTGTGTTTTACGTGACTTCTCTTCACGTTTTTCAGCTGGAACTAGGAGAAAGTTGAGGGGAAAAGACATTGAAACAGAGGTGAAGAGGAGGGGGGAAAAATGGCTAGATGAAGACCAAAAAAAGGTCTCAAATCTGTATCGGTAAGAGGGTGAAAAGTGGAAAAAAATGCTGGCAAAAATGCTGGCAATACCCACCCAAAACAGCCCCAATTCAGCCACATAGAAAAGAGCCCGTAAAATCTAAGTGTTTGATTTTACGGGCTTTTATTGGTGGAGTCGGCGGGAATCGAACCCGCGTCCGAAAGCACTCTACAGTGAGTTCTACATGCTTAGTCTAGCCAATTGGATTTAACGTCTGACACGCCGACCGACAGGCTTGGCATACGCGAGCTACCTAAATTTGACCCTGCAACAAGTAGCCCGCTGCAGGGCGATCTCATGTAAATAACGCTGCTGCCGGTTGCCCGGCCTGACCCATGAGCAGATCAGTGCAGCGACTGGCCGGGATTAAGCGGCTAGTGCGTAGGTTTCGTCGTTTGCGACTAAATAAATTCAGCGTTTAACGGGGTTCTGAGATCCCGGCATGCCCTCATCCGCTTTGCAACCCCCGTCGAAGCCATGTCGACCCCAGGTATGAAACCGATGAAGAGCTGCCATTATACCGCTAGAGTGGGCAAAAGGGCGAGCAGTTCCAATGGGTGTGCGATGTTGTGGTCGGCTCCCCATTCCTCTGGTCGATCGGTCTCGGCGATGTAGCCATAACTGGCCAGCACCGTTTTCATGCCGACAGCACGCCCCGCGACAATATCGCGCTCAGCATCGCCCACATACCAGCATTGGCTGGGGTCGATACCTATTTCTGTGCAGGCGTGCTGCATAGGGCGCGGGTCAGGCTTGGGGACACCGACTGTGTCACCAGAGACGACGATGGCAGGGGGGACGGAAAAACCGAGAACAGGGACAAGCCGGTCTGTGAAGCGCATTGGCTTGTTGGTTACGATGCCCCATCTCAACCCGCGAGTAGCCAAGGTTTCCAGCATAGGGTTGATGCCGTCAAACAATACTGTTTCATGTCGGAAGCCGTCTTCATAGTGGTTGAGAAAACGTAGGCGCATCGCATCAAACCCCGGGTCATCACGATGCAGGCCGAAACCCAGCTCAACCAAGCCGCGTGCGCCATGGCTGGCGATTGGACGGATTTTCTCGTAGGGAACGGGAGAACGACCTTCTTCCGCTAGAAGCCGGTTCAATGCGCCACCCAGGTCCAGCGCCGTGTCCGCTAGGGTGCCATCAAGGTCGAACAAGATGGCTTTGATCACGCTGCAGCCTTTCGGCTAGCCAGCAAATAATTCACGGTGGCGTCATCACTCAGATGGTAGGACTTGGCGATCAGTTCGTAACCCATGCCTTTCAATTCGATCATCTCCAACCCATTATTGCGTGCCATGCGTGCAAGTTCGGAGGGCTTGATGAACTTCGCATACTCGTGGGTGCCACGGGCCAGAAGGCCGAGTATGTATTCAGCGCCTACCACCGCATGCAGATAAGCCTTGGGGTTGCGGTTGATGGTGGAGAAGAACACCCAGCCGCCAGGTTTGGCCAACTGTGCGACTGCAGCTACGACGCTGGTAGGGTTGGGTACGTGTTCCAACATTTCCATGCAGGTGACAACATCAAAACTTGCGGGTTCGGCCGCGGCCAGTTCCTCGACAGCGAGACACCGGTAGTCCACCGTAACACCGCTTTCCAGGCCGTGTAGCTTGGCTATCTTGAGCGACTTCTCAGCCAAATCCAGGCCGGTGACCGACGCACCAGACTTCGCCATGGCTTCTGAAAGAATACCGCCGCCACAACCTACATCCAGCACACGTTTGCCAGCCAAGTGGGCATGTTTGTCGATAAAGCCCAGCCGCAGTGGGTTGATTTCATGCAGTGGCTTAAATTCGCTGTCCTTGTCCCACCATTTGTGGGCTTGGTCGGCAAACTTGGCCAGCTCGGCATCATCGACGTTACGGGTGGCAGCGGTTTGTTCAGTCATGGTATGTGCGGATTCCTATTCAATCAGTACCGACAGATTATTTGACGGCGATGCGTTCGCGCCAGTGATGTGCCCGCGCCAGAATCTGGCCTGCATTCAAGGTAGTCAGTTCCCTGTTTTCCATCAGCATGCGGCCATTGACCCAGACATGGCTCACTTGCTCACGTCCAGCAGCATAGACCAGTTGCGAGATCGGGTCGTATAACGGCTGAGTTTCGATGCTCGACAGGTTGACGGCGATGATGTCGGCCTGCTTGCCGACAAGCAAGCTACCGATCTGTTTATCCATACCTAGCGCACGTGCGCCCGACAAGGTGGCCATTTCCAACGCGGCGGCTGCCGGCATGGCTTCAGGGTTGGTGGATTCGGCCTTGGCGAGTATCGCAGCCAAGCGCAGATCACCCAAAAGGTCGAGCTTATTGTTGCTGGCTGCGCCATCGGTGCCAATGCCTACCTGAATACCCGCGGCCTGCATGGTATGGATGCGGGCAAATCCGGAAGCCAGCTTGAGGTTGCTGGCCGGATTGTGCGCGATATTGACACCATGCTTCGCAAGTAACGAAATCTCGGCATCAGTAGCATGTACCACATGAGCAGCGATCAGGTTCGGCCCAAGCAGGCCGAGATTGCGCAGGCGTTCCAATGGCCGCACACCATATTGCTTGAGGCTGCCTTCGATTTCGTCGGTGGTCTCGTGGATATGGCAATGAATGCCGATATCGAGTTGTTCTGCCAGGGTGATGATTTTGCGGAAGGTTTCGTCAGCTACCGTGTAAGGCGCATGCGGAGCCAAGCTGAATTTGACCAAGGCTTCGCCGGTAAAGCTGTCCCGCGCGGCCAGGGCCTTGCCGATGTAATCATTGGCATTAAGGCCGTAACCGGTGGGGAATTCAAGAACCGTACAACCTACAACCGTGCGCATACCGGCAGTGAGACCCGCGCGAGCGACCGCCTCGTGGTGAAAGTACATGTCGTTCACTGTGGTGGTGCCGCCGCGAATCATCTCGGCCATCGCATGCACCGTACCATCGAAGACGAATTCGTCCGATACATGCTTACCTTCGGCTGGCCAGATGTGGTTACTCAGCCAGTCCATCAATGCGAGGTCATCGGCCAGTCCGCGCAACAGGCTCATCGCTGAATGGGCATGCAGATTGATCAGGCCTGGTAGTAGCGCGTGTTCGTTCAGCTTCAGATGCGTGGCATCGGCATATTTCGTCCGTGCTTCTGTGCCGGGCAGGATAGCGGCGATACGCTCACCCTCAATTACCAGGGCGTGGTTTTCCAGCACACAGCCGCGTGGTTCAACAGGAATGAGCCAGCGTGGATGCAGGCAGAGTGGTTTGGGCATCATCAGGCTCGTAAAAAGAGGATAGATTTTAATGCAGGCGGTATCTTGGCTGCCATGCTGTACGTATTAGTGTTGTTCAAGTTACCGCCCCAGAAAACGCGCCGGATCGATGGCATTGATCAACTCCCGCTCCAGGGGCAGCGGTTCTCCTTCGATCTGGCTGGCCAGCAGTTCAGCCAGAAGACCGGACCAGACTAGACCACGTGCCCCAAAGCCGGTCAATGCGTAAAGCCCGGGTTTACGGGGCGCAAGATGCAGGCTGCCGGTATGTTTGGTTTGGAAGGTGGCAGGGTCACCCAGGGGGCCGACGATAGGTAGACGGTCGATTGTGCTGGGGCGTGCACAAAGGCGGCCATCGAGTTTGCTGGCCCTCAGTTCTGTTGGGGTCGAGTCGAGCATCTGCTGCAAAATCGCCAGATTGGCAGCATGCCCTGCTGGCAGGTCGTCTTCTTGTTGCAGGGGGGAGGAACCGAGGCAAGCTACTCCCTCATGGTTGGGGGTAAGGTAGCCCGCCAGGCACACCACGGTTTTACTATCGGGGGCAATATCGCTAGGCAGATGACTGACCAGGCGGGTATCGCCACGCATCAGGAGCTCGGGTGCGAAGCGAGTGGCTTCCGCAGCATTGGCCAGGATTAACACTGGGGCGCTGGCCAGCTGTTGGTTCTGTCTGTCGAGGGCCTGCCATTCGCCATTTTCATAGGCCAGTTTGGAAAGCTCACAATCATAGCGCTGTGTCAGTGCGTTGCCTGTCGCAGCAAGCTGTGCGTTGACGAGACTGGGTGGGTTGATCCAACCGGCCAGTGGGAACCAAAGCCCACTGGTAGAAAGCGGTAGGCCAGCCAGGGTGCTTGCTTCTGCCTGTGAGACAGCTTGCAGCCACGTGGTAGGCCAATCTTGTTCATCGGCCAAGCGTTTGAAGCGGTCTGCTTCGTCGGTTGAGCGTGCCAGTTGCAGCGCTCCACATTGCGACCAATGTAGTTGAGGGTATTGCGACAAGTACTTCAGTCGCCCTAGGCCATAAAGAAAACAGGACCGCACCAAGCGCACCTGCTGGTTGTCGTCGCTTGATACCACCGGCCGGTATGCGCCGGCCAAATTGCCCGAGGCTTCCTGCGCGGGCTGCGGGTGACGCTCAAGCAATGTAATGCGCCATCCGCGTACTGCCAGGCGCTCCGCAATTGCGCTGCCGGCTATACCTGCGCCGATCACAATGGCATGGCGTACGGTGTGTGTATTACTGGGCTGCCGCATACCTTTAAATTGCCCTACCAGCATTTGCCGTTTGCTGCCAAAGCCTGGCTGGCGTTCTACAGTGAACCCGGCATGTTCCAGACCGCGCCGCACTGTGCCGGCCACAGTATAGGTTGCCAGCGTTGCGCCATTCGCCGCCAGCCGTGTGAACTGCTTGAAAAGCGGCAGTTGCCACAGCTGGGGGTTTTTGCTGGGGGAGAACCCATCCAGATAAAACGCGTCTACACGCGCCGCCAGTTTGGTTAGCCAATGCAATGCATCGCCAAACAGCAGGGTAAGTGTAACGAGGCCGCCGTCGAGTTCGAGCCGGTGTATGCCTGGCATCAACATCGGCCACACCTGGACCAGCTGGGTGCCGAGTTCGCGCAGGGCAGGTTCGTCGGCAAACAACTGGATATAAAGCGTGGAAAGATCAGTCGCGGTGTAAGGATGCAGCTCGCAGGAAACAAAGTGCAGACGCTCACTGCGTTCAGCATCGGCACGCCACGCTGCCCAAGTGGCAAGAAAGCTCAATCCAAGACCAAAGCCGGTCTCGCAGATGGTGAAAGCGTGCTGCTGTCGCCACCGTTCAGGCAGGCCATTGCCCGCCATGAAGACATTGTGCACCTGGGCCAGACCGCCATCCTTGGTGTGGTAGACATCGTCGAAGGTGGACGAATAGGGGATACCGTCTGCAGTCAGCTCAAGTTTTGCGGCTTGGATCTGTGGGAAAGGCGTGGTCACGACGGCGGGCTTGGGGTGATGGCAGGGTAGGAGCAGGTTCTAAAAACAATGGGAGCCGACGCTCCCATTGTTTGATTGCACTGAGGAGGTTTAGTCCTCGCGGCGCATCTGCGGGAACAGGATGACGTCGCGGATGGATGCTGCATCGGTCAGCAGCATTACCAGACGGTCGATGCCGACGCCTAGGCCACCGGTTGGCGGCATGCCATGCTCCAGGGCGCGGATGTACTCTGCGTCGTAGTGCATGGCTTCCTCGTCGCCAGCATCCTTCTGGCGTACCTGATCAAGGAAGCGTTCGGATTGTTCTTCCGGGTCGTTCAACTCGGAGAAACCATTGGCCAGTTCACGACCCACTGCAAACAGCTCGAACCGTTCGGTAATGCCGGGGCGTGTGTCTGAGCCGCGTGCCAGTGGGGAGATTTCGACCGGATAGTCGATGATGTAGGTGGGGTCCCAGAGCTTGGTCTCAGTCGTTTCTTCGAACAGGCTGAACTGGAGCCCCGCGATACCGCTGGTGGCGAAGCTCTTGCCGCCAAGTCGTTCGATCTCGCCTTTGAGCCAGACGCGGTCGTTCAGCTGTTCCTTGGTGTACTCGGGGTTATGCTTGAGGATGGCTTCTTCCACAGTCAGCCGCTCGAAAGGTTTGGCGAGGTCGACGATCTTGCCTTGGTATGTCACGGCGGTATGGCCGACCACTTCACGGGCGGCATGGCGGATCATCGCTTCAGTCAGGTCCATGATGCGGTTGTAGTCGGCATAGGCCTCATAGCTTTCCAGCATCGTGAATTCAGGATTGTGGCGAGTGCTCATCCCTTCGTTACGGAAGTTTCGGTTGATTTCAAACACGCGCTCCATGCCACCTACCACGAGGCGCTTCAGGTACAGCTCCGGCGCGATGCGCAGGTACAGCGGCATATCGAGTGCATTGTGGTGGGTCACGAAAGGCTTGGCTGCTGCCCCGCCCGGGATTGGGTGCATCATCGGCGTTTCGACCTCGAGGTAACCCTCGTCGGTCATAAACTCGCGAATCTTCTGGACGATCTTCGAGCGCTTGATGAAGGTATCGCGGCTTTGATCATTGGTGATCAGGTCGAGGTAACGCTGGCGGTACTTCTGTTCCTGGTCGGTCATGCCATGGAATTTTTCTGGCAGCGGGCGCAGGGATTTAACCAGCAGGCGCAGCTCAGTCACCTGTATGCTTAGCTCACCAGTCTTGGTCTTCATCACGGTCCCGCGGGCAGCCAGGATATCGCCCATGTCCCAGGTTCTGAATGCACCAAGCGTTGCTTCGCCGACTTTATCCAACGAGACATAGAGCTGGATACGACCAGAATCGTCCTGAATGGTGGCGAAAGCAGCTTTACCCATCACCCGCTTCAGCATCATGCGGCCGGCAACCGATACCTCGATCAGTTCCGCATCCAGCACTTCCTTGTCTGTTGCGTCGTATTTCGCATGCAGATTGCCCGCTTTATGGGTGGGCTTGAAGTCGTTCGGGAAGGCGATGCCTTGCTTGCGAATATCCACCAGTTTGGCGCGGCGCTCGGCAATCAGCTGGTTTTCGTCTAGGGCGAGGGGAGTTTGTTCTTCGGACATGATTTGAATAGTTTCTTATAGATTTACGAGGTATCTGCGCGGGTTTGGGGATCAGACACCCTGCTTCAGGCTGGCCTGGATGAAGATATCGAGGTCGCCATCCATGACGCCCTTGACGTTGCCCACTTCGACGTTGGTACGCAGGTCCTTGACGCGGCTTTGGTCGAACACATAGGAACGAATCTGGTGGCCCCAGCCGATATCGGACTTGCCTGCTTCGAGCGCCTGCTGCGCTTCCATGCGCTTGCGCAGCTCAGCCTCGTATAGCTTGGCGCGCAGCATCTGCATGGCTTCGTCTTTGTTACGGTGTTGCGACCGGTCGTTCTGGCACTGCACGACGATATTGGTCGGTACGTGAGTAATCCGTACGGCCGAATCGGTCTTGTTGATATGCTGACCACCCGCGCCAGAAGCACGGTAGGTGTCGATACGCAGATCAGCCGGGTTGATTTCGATCTCGATACTGTCATCGACTTCAGGGTAGATGAAGACGCTGGAGAAGGAAGTATGCCGGCGGGCATTTGAATCGAATGGGGAGACACGTACCAGGCGGTGCACGCCGGTTTCCGTACGCATGAAGCCGTAGGCATAGTCACCGGTCAGCTTCAGCGTACAGCTGGAAATACCGGCCACTTCGCCTTCTGACTCTTCCATGATTTCAACCTTGAAGCCTTTGCGCTCACCATAACGCAGGTACATGCGCATCAGCATGCCTGCCCAGTCCTGCGCTTCAGTACCGCCAGCGCCAGATTGGATATCGATAAAGCAGGCGTTGGGGTCCATCGGGTTGTTGAACATCCGGCGGAATTCGAGCGCGGCGACTTTGTTTTCCAGCTCGGCGACATCGGCTTCAATAGAGGCCATGGTGTCCCAGTCAGCCTCGGCCTTGGCCATATCGAACAGATCGCGGCCATCGGCAACGCCACTGGTGATCTGGTCCAGCACAAGCACCACATCTTCCAGGGCTTTGCGCTCGCGGCCTATCTCCTGCGCGCGCTTCTGGTCATTCCAGATATTGGGGTCTTCGGAGAGGCGGCTGACTTCTTCCAGACGGTCTTTTTTGCCGGGATAGTCAAAGATACCTCCGCAGCTCGTCGCCACGGGCGGCGAGATCGGCGAGGGCGTTTTCAATGGCGTTGAGGCGTTCGGCTTCCATGGCGGCGTCTATTGAAATTTTGGTAAACCGCTGATTATACCGGAGCAACGCAAGCTGGTTTGTGATTCGGGCAAATTCGTACGGACATGCTTTCCCTTACTAACATCAGCGTGGTCTCACAGTCTGGCGAACCAATGTAGAACAAGTTGAAAACAGCCGAAGTGGAAGGTGCAACTGTCTTGAACAGGCCTTTGATGAGGCAGCTATCCGTGCGAAGTAGCGACATTAAGGCCTGAAAGCAGCTGGTTCAGGACACGCGATAACTGATCGATCTCTACTGCAATAGGGGGCAATGTGGGTTCTTCGAGCTTGCTTTCGATGTCGGCCGCCAAGCGTTGTACTTCGCCTGCGCCAATCAGGCCTGCGACGCTCTTCAGGGTGTGTATCAGTCGTCGTGCAACAGTAGGGTCGTCGGGCAAGGCCACACGGATGCGGTCTGTGACGCCGGTTTGTTCCAGGGCAAAGCGTTGCAGCAGCGCTAGGTAGAGCGTTTTGTCGCCCAAGGTACGGGCCAGACCGCTGACCACATTCAGACCGGGTAGATCGGGCAGGTCGATATCGGATATTGCGGAGTCAGCAACATTAACACTGTGCCGCGCCGTCCAGCGCCCCACTGTGTCGAATAGGGCCTGCGGTGTAATCGGCTTGGCGAGATGGTCGTTCATGCCTGAATCGAGACAGCGCTGCTTTTCTTCCAGCAACGCATGAGCCGTCATCGCGATGACGGGTAGGTTCGCAAGACTAGTTTCGGCGCGAATGGCTCGGATGGTGGCAAAACCGTCCATGATGGGCATCTGTACATCCAATAGCACCAGGTCGTAAGGGGCGGGCTCGAAAGCCAGCAGCTTATCGAGCGCCTCGCGGCCATTATTAGCAAGCGTGACGCTGACGCCGGCTGCCTGCAACAGTTCCTGTGCGATCTGCTGATTGATTTCATTATCTTCCACCAGCAAGACCCGGATGCCGCCAAAGCTGGGCAGACTGCTGGGTGTTTCGCGCGTTGGCCGTACTTGGCTGGTCGTGGCGGGTTGGAACAGGGCGTGGAAATGGAACAGCGAGCCTTCGCCCACACGGCTTTGTACGCCGATCTTGCCTCCCATCATCTCCACAAGCCTGCGTGAAATACTCAGGCCCAGACCAGTACCACCGAATTTACGGGTGGTGGAACCATCGGCCTGGGTAAAGGCCTGGAACAGGCGGGCGACTTCCTCTTCGGTCATGCCGATGCCGGTATCGCGTACGTTGAAGCTGAGGCGGATACCGCGCTCGTCCTGCTTCACCAATGTGGCGCTCAGGGTGACTTTGCCTTCCTCGGTGAATTTGACGGCGTTGTTGAGCAGATTGATAAGAATTTGCCCCAGGCGCAATGGGTCGCCCTTAAGCCGCCGTGGTATGTTGGGCGGGATGTCGAACGTATAGTCCAGCCCCTTTGCATGCGCGCGGGCATTGGTGACGGTTGCGACATTGGCCAACACTTCATCAAGATCAAAATCGACCGACTCCACGTCGAGCCGGCCGGCTTCTATCTTCGAGAAATCGAGGATGTCGTTGATGATGCCCAGCAAGGACAGCCCTGCGGTGTGGATCTTGTCGATATAGTCCCGTTGCTTGGGGCTGAGTGATGTTTTGAGCGCCAGATGCGCCATGCCGATAATGGCGTTCATCGGCGTGCGGATTTCATGACTCATATTGGCAAGGAACATGGACTTGGCGCGCGTGGATTCCTCCGCATGCTTACGGGCCGCTTCAGCAGCGCGTAAGTCGCTCTGTATGCTGAACATAAGCAACTTGGTCCGTGTAGCCTGGCCCTGTGCCTTTTCAAAGAGCTGGTGATAGCGCTGGTGATCTTGCAAAGCAGCCCGCCAGTTGCCTTGCGCTGAATGGATTTGCGACAAGTCGTTGCAGGCACGCATGGGCATGAAGGTGTAGCCCATCTCGCCGGTCTCATCAATGGCAAGGTTCAGATATCGAATGGCTTCAGCCAGATTGCCCTGCTGATGATGCAGATGACCACATGCCCACCAGATGTAGGGCCGCAGGTGTTTTTCCTCATAGCTGTTGATTTCGGCCAATGCTTGGCAGCAATAAGTCTGGGCTTCTTCCGGCTTTCCTTGGTGGGCCAAGGTGTAACAGGCGACAGCCAGAAAGAAACCCCGGTTGGAAGGCGAAGCCTGCTTGATGGTAGGGGAGGGAGGCAGAAAGGGGGCGATGACGCAGTAAGCGCCTTCCACATCGTCGCGAGACAATTTGCACAGCGCCAGAATGAAGCTGATAAAGGGTACCAGCCAGTCCTCGTCGCAACCCTGCGCCAGTTCATAAGCTTGCCAGAGCGTTGTTTCGCCATCGTCGGCGTTGCCGCAGATATAGAACAACTCGCCGATATTGCAGCTGATTTGCGCCTCGCGCGCGCGCAACCCCAAAGCCCTTGCCGCTTCAAGCGCGGCATAGAAATGGCGTAGTGCTTCGTCGGTCAGTCCACACTCCTGCGCGATAATGCCCAGGGTATTCAGTGCCAATACGCTGCCAAGTTCAGGTTTGGTGGGCAGGATAGGCAATATGTGCTCTTGGCCGTACGCGTAGGCTTCCTGGATCTGCCCGAGCACGCGGTACACGGCGCTCAAGCCATAGCGGCTGAGCAATAACCCTTCCCGCATCCGATGAGTGCTGAAGGCTTCATCGAGCCGTTGAAAGACAGCGACGGTATGGGTGTTGCGATCATCAAAGAAGTCACACAGCGCTTGCACCAGCTCGCCATACAGCGCTGGTGCGATCTGATCATCCCGTTGACCCTGTGCCTGCAGTTCGAGGCCGATCTGCCGGCCTTCTTCGGGCTTGTCGCGCATGATGCTGAGCGCACGCTCAAACTGTGGCCGCCAGTGCAGACTTGAGGAAGTGGTTGGCATGATAGGGCTGTTCGAATTGACGTCAGGTTAAAGTCCGGCCCGTCCGGCCAGAACACCAAGCAGGGCATGAGCCGCGACATAGTCTTTGTCCGCTATCGATTGCTCGACTGCAGCAAAGGCATGGCCAAGGCCCTGACGTAGCGTGGCGGCATGTTGCTCGACCAAGCCGAGTGCGGCGGGACTTTGGTTTTGTAGTTGATGATTCAGTTGGCTGACAAGGTCGGCAAGACTTTGGGTTGTCATGGCAGGTGCTGCCGTCTGGTTGAACCAGTTTGTCAGGCCCTTGCAGAGGGGCTGTAAGGTCTGCTCGAGCACCTGGATGGGAGTGTCCAGTGTGTCGATCGTGCCATCGGCGGCGATGCCGGCTTCGACGGCGCTAGCCAGCGTGGCGATTTCATGCGCGCCTAGGTTGGCGGAGACGCCTTTGAGCGAATGCGCTTCGCGCTCGGCAGCTTCCCTATCGGTGTTGAGCAGGTCGCGAATCCGGCTGGCGCTGTGCAGAAAACGGTCGCCATACTGACCC
The DNA here is from genome assembly GCF_052601015.1 of Chitinimonas violaceus. Classification (NCBI taxonomy): domain Bacteria; kingdom Pseudomonadati; phylum Pseudomonadota; class Betaproteobacteria; order Neisseriales; family Chitinibacteraceae; genus Chitinimonas; species Chitinimonas violaceus. The sequence continues at coordinate 13,121 of NZ_JBQXDJ010000017.1, forward strand.
AGCAGTTTCCGGTATAGCTTCATATTGCCGGCCACCCGACGCAGACCATCCTTGCAATCCATGCCGGCCAGTTGCGGCAAATCATCCTGTACCGGTGTGGTTGGAGGCGGCGTAGCTTCCCGCTTGCTTATCCAGCGCTGGGCGCACGCATACAGCATATCGGGTTCGATCGGCTTGCTGATATGGTCTTGCATACCTTCCTTGAGGCAGCGTTCACGTTCCTCCACCATGGCGTGAGCCGTCATGGCAACGATGGGCAGGGCATCGAAACGGCGGTCGGCACGTATGGCCAGCGTGGTTTCGTGCCCGTCCATGATGGGCATCTGCAGGTCCATGAACACCATGGCATAGTGGTTGGGCGCCTGTTGGCGCAGCATATCGAGCGCTTCCTGGCCGTTGCCTGCAAAGTCGATACGCAGACCGATGCCCTGCAGCAGTTCGGCGGCGATCTGCTGGTTCACTTCGTTGTCTTCCACCAGCAGAACACGGACACCCTCAAGACCCTGGGTATTCACTTCGATTACCGGTTGGGTTGCCTCGGTTTCTTTTGGACCCAGCAGCGTAATGAGCGTGTCAAACAGGCTGGAGCGGTTGACCGGCTTGAGCAGGAATCCATCGATGGCAGCCTGCTCGGCGCGGTGGCGAACCTCTTCCCGGCCAAAAGCCGTCACCAATACCACCAGCGGTATATGTTGCAGCCCCTGGTCCTGCTTTACCCGTTTGGTCAGCTCAATGCCATCCATGCCTCGCATCTGCCAGTCGGTCAACACAACCTGATAGGGAGAGCTGCGGTCGGCAACGCGTATCGCCCGCAGCGCCGCTGCACCGGAATCGACGGCATCGACATGGAAGGGCATATCGCTGAGCGCATCCACCAGCACCTCGCGTGCCATTTCGTTGTCGTCAACCACCAGCACACGCATGTCATTGAATGCGGCCGGCAGAATGCGCCTGGTACGGACTCTTTCGCCACCCTGGGCGAGTCGGATATTGAACAAGAATTGCGACCCCTGACCTTCAATGCTGTGAACAGAGATTTGCCCGCCCATCATTTCGACCAGCCGACGGGAAATACTTAAGCCTAGACCAGTCCCGCCAAAGCGGCGTGTTGTGGAGCCATCCGCCTGCTGGAATGCCTGAAACAGATTGGCGGCCTGCTCCTGGCTCATGCCGATACCGGTATCGCTGACACAAAAGCTCAGCTGGATTTCATTGTTCTGCTGCCCCAACAGTCTGGTACTGAGCTTTACCTCACCGTATTCGGTGAACTTGACGGCATTGTTGATAAGGTTGATTAGGATCTGCCCCAGCCGTAGCGGGTCCCCCTTCAGGTGGCGCGGTACCTCGCGGGGGACATCGAACAGGTATTCAAGCCCCTTCTCCTCGGCGCGCGCACTGGTAATAGCGGCAACATTGGCCAGCACCTCATCCAGGTCGAAATCGATTCTTTCCACGTCCAACCTGCCGGCTTCGATTTTTGAAAAGTCGAGAATGTCGTTGATCACGCCGAGCAGCGAGACGCCGGCTGTATGAATCTTGCTGATGTAATCACGTTGCTTGGGTGTAAGCGTCGTCTTCTGGGCAAGATGCGCCATACCGATGATGGCGTTCATCGGTGTACGGATTTCGTGGCTCATGTTCGCGAGGAAAAGCGACTTGGCATGGGTGGCGTTCTCAGCCTCTTCCTTGGCGGCACGCAAGGCGGCGGCTTGCTGGTGCGACTCGGTGACGTCGATCCAGAAGCCATTCCATACCCAGGCTCCATCTTCATGCCTGCTGCAGGTGGAGCGTGTGTGCACCCAGACCAGCTTGCCATCGATCTGCAGGCGGCTTTTGAAGTCGGTTCCCACTTTGTCCGCGATCGCGCGATGCAGCATGGCTTGCCCGGTGACGCGGTCCTCGGGCAGCATGAAGCGCCAACGTACCGAAGGGTCTTTTTGCAGTTCGCGGTAATCCACGCCGATGATGTCACGTACCTTGGCGCTGGCAAATGGGTAGTGCAGATAGCCATCAGGTTCGAGCCGCAACTGGAAAATCGCGAGCGGCAAGGCATCGGACAGATCGATCAGCCGCTGGCGTGATTCCTGCGCCAGATCGCGCGCACCAGCCAATTCCGCGCTGGCCCGTTGCGTATCGGTCACGTCCTGCCAATAACCGTTCCAGATCAGCTTTCCGTCACGCTCCAGGCTGGGTCGCGCCTCGCCCCATACCCAGCGCTGCTCCCCATCGCTACGGTGGATGCGGAAGGACTGCTCCCACGGTTCGCGTGCTGCGATGGCGGCATTAATCGAATCACGCACGCACTTCAAGTCCGAGTCCACGATCAGGCTGAAGGCTTCGTTCACGTCGGCGACGATGGCTTCCGGCGCGCATCCGAATTCCTGCCACTGCGAGTTGGCGAAGATAATACGCGGCGCATCGGCATCGATACGTAGCTGGAAGACCGCGAGCGGCAGTTTGTCCGTCAGCTCGCGTGCACGTATCTCTGCATCGGCAAGTGCCGCTTCGTTATGTTTGCGCTCGGAGATATCCCGGATAAATGCGGTGGTATGCGGATGGTTGCCCTGGTGGTAGCGCGTCAATGCAAGTTCGATCGGCACCCGGTACCCATGCGCATGCGTCGCTTCCAGTTCGATCACCTGCCCAGGAGTGGAACCGGCGCTGTGTTCCAGAAAGTAAGTGAGGCCGGTCACTTCTCGGTTGTACATTGCTTGCAGCGGTAGAAGACGGTTGATGTGTTGTCCCAGCGCTTCGGTGCGCGACCAGCCGAATATGGTTTCCGCTGCCGGATTCCAGTAAGTGATAAGCGCACTGCTATCGATACTGACAATCGCCTCAGGCGCGGCGGACAACAGTGTTTCGATCCGGGCCCGCTCAGCCTGGTGAGCCTGAGTGGAAGCCAAGTCGCGTTGCTGCTGTACGACGACGCTGACTAATAAGGTCAGCGTGGAAAGGCTGAGCAGGAACAGCCCTAGCGAGGCTACCTGCGTGAGCGGGTCGTAAGGGGGTGGCGTCTGTGCAGACAGCTGAAGCCCAAGGGTAATCAGACCCGTGACCAGTATCGTGGAGTGGACAAACAGCGGCTGGAAGCGAATGGCGGCCCATACCAGCAGCGGTAAGGCGAGGAAGCCGATCAGTTCCACAGGCAGCGCCGCATAACGCGTCAAACACCAGGCTAGACCGGTGAACGTGAGGCCAGCCGCAATAAAAAGCCATTGTGGCTGTGTCAGTTGCAGAGGAATCGACCAACAATCGGTTGTTGGCTTTGGCAATTTGGCGCGGGCCGCCGGGTCCAGGCGTAAAGCCCAGGACAATAACGCCGGTAGGCAGATGAGCGCACCAAACAGGTCGCCTAGCGCGGCCTGCAACCAATGCGATGCCCAGCCTTGCTGCTGGCAGATATTCAACCCAGCCCAACCACAGTAGGCCAACGTGGAAATCGCAGCGTTACAAGTGGCGTAAAGCAACGCCATCGCCATCAGCAATACATTGGCGCGCAGTGTACTCAGGCTCAGGTCGAGCGACTCACGTTTGCCCAACCATGCCACGACACTGGCGGAAAGCAGCATGCTGGCAGGCTCGATCAACCCGTTGCTGTAGCGGGCGACATCGTTGAAATTGACGGCGACATAGTCGTAGAAGATATAGATCGCGACGCCAATCAGGCTTCGCGGCCCGTACAACAGCGCGGCGCCGGTGGCAACGGCTGCAGGCGGCCAGACTGGTGTCAAGTAACGTGGGTCGATGAAGGCAAAGCCCAGTTGGGCAGCCAGCCAGTACAGGGCAACAATAACAAGCGAACGTAACAGATAGGAGCGATGAGCGAGGGGCATGCAATAGGGCAATGTCGACGAAGGGCAGGCGCCTTGGCGGTATGCGGCAAAGCAGGCGAATGCGGGCCGTCGATGAGTTTAACAGCCATTACTGACCTAGTTGGGCTCTATATGGGTTCGCTATGCCGTATTAGCGGTAGCTGGTGTAAAAAAGCCACCCTTGCTTAAGGGTGGCTTTTCCTTTGGTATGACGCAGCAACGTTTTATCTATGCCGCCAACCGGCTCCGGATCTCGCGCATGGCTGCGGAGATCATGGCAAGGTCGGGTACCGCCACACGCAACTCCTCGAACATCTTGCTGCAATGTTCGATCGCTGCACCACGGCCATCCAGCCAGCCGTCCACCTTCTTGGCGGTGGTCTTACCATCGTTTTGCAGCACGCGTTTGGTCAGGTGGGCATGTTCGCGATACAGCTCGTCGCGGAATGCCATCCGGGCCAGGGTCTGCCAGCGGTTGTCGCGTGGCAATCCGTCGACGACGCCACGCAGCCAGTCGATCTGTAAGGCCTGCTCCAGTTTGAAGTAGACCTGCGCCACATCTTCCACGCTGGCTTTGGATTCACGAGCAAGGCGTGCGATATCCAGCAGGGCCAGCAACGCATCGAGGTTGACCACGCGGGCAGCCAGCTCGGCCTTGACGCCCTCGGCTTTCAGGCGGTCCTGCTGGGTAACGAAATGCGGCTTTTCCGACAGCCATTTGTCCAGCTTGGGCAAGAGCGACGGAATTTCATCTGTCAGCTGCTTGATACGGCTTTCCGCATCGCTCTCGGTCAGCTGCACATTCAGTACCCAACGCGCCACGCGCTCGAGCTGTTTCCGTACTTCCAGCATCAGGGCGTACTGCGTCTTGGTCGGTACCTTGTTATCGAGCGATTCAAGTTCCATCCACAGCTTGTCGGCCTGCACCAGACGTGAAGCCAGGCTCCAGGCGTGGACAATGGCTGCGGGGCTCGCATTGGTTTCCTCTGCCACGCGGTATACAAAGCTGATGCCCATGCGATTGACGCATTCGTTGGTCAGCACCGTGGCGACGATTTCGCTACGCAGCGGATGGCTTGGCAGCTGCTTCTTGAACTTCTCGACCATCTTGACCGGGAAGTAGGTTTCCAACAGGGAATCCCATTCCGGCATGGCTGGCAGCGGCGAGGCAATGAGCTGGTCGAACAACACCAGCTTTGCGTAGGCCAGCAGTACAGCGAGTTCCGGGCTGGTAAGGCCCTGGCCGGCAGCCTGGCGTTCCACCAACAGCGCATCATTGGGCAGGTATTCGATACGGCGGCTGAGTCGACCGGCTTTTTCCAGGCCCTGCATGAAGCGGCTGTGCACGGACAGCAGTGATTGCGCTTGTTGCAATTCCAGGCTGATGGCGGCGGTCTGCAGGTAGTTATCGCGCAACACAAGCTGGCCGACGTTGTCAGTCATCTCGGCAAGAATCGCATTGCGCTGCTTGAGCGTCATGTCACCACCGCGAACCAGACGGCCGAACAGGATCTTGATGTTTACCTCGTGGTCCGAGCAGTCCACCCCGGCTGAATTGTCGATGGCATCGGTACAGATATGGCCGCCGCTTTGGGCGTATTCGACCCGGCCCAATTGCGTGAAGCCAAGGTTGCCGCCTTCGCCGACCACGCGGGCGCGGATCTCGCGGCCGTCGATACGCAGGGCGTCATTGCTGCGGTCGCTGGCTTCAGCGTGGCTTTGCGAGCTGGCCTTGAAGTAGGTGCCGATGCCGCCGTTGTAGATCAGGTCGACCGGTGCTTTCAGGATGGCGCGAATCAGATCGTTAGGCGCCATGGCTTCTTCGGTAACGTCCAGCACCTTGCGGATTTCAGGCGACAGTGGAATCGACTTCGCGCTGCGCAGAAATATACCGCCACCCTTGCTGATGGTCTTGGTGTCGTAGTCTTCCCAGCTGGAGCGGGGCAGGGCGAACATGCGCTGGCGCTCTTTGAAGCTCTTGGCGATATCGGGGTTCGGGTCAAGGAAGATATGCAGGTGGTTGAAAGCAGCCACCAGCTTGATCTGGTCGCTCAGCAACATGCCGTTACCGAACACGTCGCCCATCAGGTCGCCAATGCCGGCAACGGTGAAAGGTTGGGTCTGGGTATTGTGGTCCATCTCGCGGAAGTGACGCTTGACCGATTCCCAAGCACCCTTGGCGGTGATGCCCATCTTCTTGTGGTCGTAACCGACCGAGCCGCCGGATGCGAAAGCATCATCAAGCCAGAAGCCGTACTCCTGCGATACGCCGTTGGCGATATCGGAGAAGGTGGCGGTACCCTTGTCGGCTGCCACTACGAGGTACGGATCGTCTGCATCCAGGCGCAGCACAGACTTCGGTGGTACCACCTTGCCATCGATCAGGTTATCGGTCAGGTCCAGCAGACCTCGGATAAAGGTCTTGTAGCAGGCAATGCCTTCAGCTTGATAAGCCTCACGATCGGACATTACCGGTGCCTGCTTGAGTACAAAGCCGCCTTTGGAGCCTACCGGCACGATCACCGTGTTCTTGACCTGTTGCGCCTTGACGAGGCCGAGCACCTCGGTTCGGAAGTCTTCTTTACGGTCGGACCAGCGCAGGCCGCCACGCGCCACCTTGCCAAAGCGCAGATGGATACCTTCGACACGTGGTGAATAGACGAAGATTTCATACAGCGGCACCGGCTGCGGCATATTGGGTATCTTGCCGCTTTCGAACTTGAAGCTGATGTAGTCCTTGACCTGGTCATCTGCCCCCGGTTGGAAGAAGTTGGTACGCAGTGTGGCGGAAATGGTGTGGTAGAAGCCCGACAGGATACGTTCGTCGTCGATGCTGGGTACCTGGGTGAGCGCCTCCTTAATTTTGGCGCTGAGTGACTCGACCTGTTTGCGGTGCTTTGATGCTGGATCGTGTAGGGCAAGGAACAGGGTGACCAGATTGCGCGCGATGTCGCGGAAGTTCGCCAGACGGTCGGCAATATGGTCGAGGCTGTAGTTAAGACCGATCTGCTTCTGGTACTTGGCATAGGCGCGCAGCAGTACGACCTGACGCCACTCGAGACCCGCCAGCAGAATCAGATTATTGAAGCGATCGTTCTCGGCGCGACCTTCGAAAATCGCGGCAAAACCCTGCTGGAAGGCATCCCGGCGGGTTTCATCATCCAATAGGCCGGTCTGCTGCAGCTTGATGGCGATATCGGTCACCCAAGCGCGGCCACCATCTGCAAACTTGAGTGTGTAGGGCTGCTCTTCAATCACCCGCACCCCCATGTTTTCCAGCACTGGCAAGCTGTCGCTGAGTGCAATCGGGTCTTCGCGGAAGATTTTGAAGCGATGCTGCGTCGGGTCGGCCAAAGTGGCATCCATCAGCTTCATGGTCAGCTGTTTGGTGGCCAATGTGGCTTCAATCTTGTCGATGTCGCTGACGGCGGTACGTGCGTCGTAGTCAGCGTAATACGCAGCCGGGAAGCTGCGTGCATACTTGGTGTTGAGGGCCATCCCGCGCTCTTCGCCGGCGTGGGCAGTCAGATTCAGCTGCAGGTCATCCGCCCAGCGCCGCGTGGTGTGGGCGATCTGGTTTTCGATTTCACGCGGGTCGTAGTCAGGCAGGGTCGAACCGGCCGGGGTCCGCACCATGAAGTGGATGCGGGCGAGCAGCGAGTCGGACAACAGCACGTTGAATTCGCACGAGGTGCCGCCAAAAGCGGTGAGCAGCAGCTGCTGCATCTTGAGCCGGACATCGGTGGTGTAGTTGTCGCGTGGCAGGTAGACAAGCGCGGAGACATAGCGGCGATAAAGGTCTTCGCGAATAAAGACACGGACCTGGCTGCGTTCCTGCAGGTTGGCGATGCCAATCGCGATTTCCGCCAATGCCGATTCGCTGATCTCGATCAGCTCGTCGCGCGGGTAGGTCTCCAGCACATTCAGCAGCGTCTTGCCGCGATGGCTTTGCGGCGCAAACTGGTTGGCGGCCATGACCGCGCTGATCTTACGGCGCAGCATTGGAATCTGATGAGGCGGCGTGGAGTAGGCCTTGGCAGTATAAAGGCCAAGAAAACGGCGCTCGCCCACCACATTGCCCTTGGCGTCGTAACGCTTGAGGCCCACGCAATCGAGGTAGGTGCCGCGGTGTATGGTGGAGCGTGAATTGGTCTTGGTCAGCAGTACGGGCGATTTGTCACGCGCCAGTGCGCGGATTTCAGCGGGCAGGGCGGCAAAGCTGGAGGAGTGGGCTCCCTTGGCCTCCCCGCGCAACAGACCCAGACCGGAATGCTTGACGATTGCGAGTTGCACACCGTCCTTGCTGTCGGTCAGGTCGTAGTCGCGATAGCCAAGGAATACGAAATGGCCTTGGGACAGCCAGTCGAGATAGGCCAGGCTTTCGTCCCATTCGGCTTTGTCGATAGTAGGCTTGCGCTTTTTAAGCTCGGCTGTGGATTCGGCAAGTTTGGTTGTCATGGCCGAAAAATCTTCGACGCAATCATTCAACTGCTTCAAGACATGCGCCAGCTCGTCTCTGATTTCATCGAGCTTGGCTTTGTCGCTGATGCGGTCAATTTCCAGATGTATCCAGGATTCGGCCTCTCCAGCGCGAATCTTGGTCAGGCGGCCCTTGCCATCGCGCTCGGTTTTGAGCACGGGATGGATAATCAGGTGGATGGCATAACCCAGGCGATTGAGTGCAACGCTGACCGAGTCTACCAGAAAGGGCTTGTCGTCGTTGACCAGCTCGATGATGGTATGGCTGGACTGCCAGCGATGATCGTCGAAACTGGGGTTGTATACACGCACCAATGCTTCGCCACGCTTACGGGCGGCTGCGAGCTTGACATGGGCGAGGACGGCACCATACCAGTCCTGGCTGTCGCGACCGGATAAGTCGTGTGCATCGGTATCGGCATAATACGATTCGATCAGGGCGGCGAGGTCGACCGGACCGGCCTCACGAGCATCTGCATGGCGCTGGATGTCGGCTATGAGGCTGGCTTGGAAGCTTTGCATCTTCATTTATCTCCTGGTGGGCGGCAAGCAGGCGCTTCGTAGGCTTCTGCTCGTATAGACAGACGTGAGTCTGGAGCCCGTGTTGCACACGGGCTCAGGGCTGTATTGTAGCCGTTGGAAATCGACTACCAATATTAGGGGATGCGACAAATTGTTATAGGCTTCGGGCTGTATCATGCGCATCGGCACTGCGGTAGCAAGCTGCGGGAAACCCGTCGGGTGTTCTGGCAACTTCTGTTGCAGACTGCCGCGCTTGGTGTATGAATATGTCGCATTACCAGAATCACGCTGTATACAGGTCATGATTACAATCGCCATCGGGGTTGGATTCCGAACAGATCGTGAACGGGTTTTGAGAGCTGCTGCGTATTGCGACGTATTCCCAGATCTTTTCAAGCACATCCAATAAGAAGGAGTAAGGCAATGAAGAAAACCGCGCTATTCGGTGCGATCGCATTGGTGTTGTCAGTGGCGGCTTCCGCAAAGGAGTGGAAGGAAATCCGCGTCGCGATCGATGCGACGTACAAACCTTTCACCTACAAGACACCCGAAGGTACACCGACAGGCTTTGATGTGGAGATTGCCACAGCCTTGTGCGCTGAGTTGAAAGCCAAGTGTGTTTTTGTTGAGCAGGCGTGGGACGGCATGATTCCGGGGCTGAACGCCAGGAAGTATGATGCCATCATTTCCTCGATGTCGATCACGGAAGAGCGCAAACGCGCTGTCGACTTCACCGGCAAGTACTACAACACACCGTCACGCATCGTGGTGAAGCTCGGCGGCGCCATCAAGAATGTGCCGGCAGACCTGAAAGGCAAGCGTGTTGGCGTCCTCAAAGGTTCGACCCAGGAAAAGTATGCGCGTGGTGAATTGGAGACCAATGGCGCGGTGATCATACCTTACGAAGCGCAGGATCAGGTTTACCTCGACATCAAGTCCGGCCGCCTTGACGGAACCGTGGCCGATACCGTGGAAGTTTATGAAGGCTTCCTGAAGACACCCGATGGCAAGGGATGGGGCTTTGTAGGGCCTGTGTTGAATGATCCGAAATACTTCGGTGAAGGTGTCGGTGTTGCGCTGCGCAAGAGTGATCGGGACTTGCGCGATGCCCTGAATAAGGGAATCGGCACTATCCGTGGCAACGGTGTTTGGAAGAAAATCAACGATAAATATTTCAACTTCGAAGTCTGGGGCAAGTAAGCTGAGTTTCGAGCCCACAAGAGAACCTGCTTACGATCTGTCGTGAGCAGGTTCTTTGCCCTGATGCGGTTGGGCGCTTCAGTGTTTTTGGTTGCGCTACTCTTATTGTTTCTCGTTGAATCTGTTCAATGATCTGTCCCAAATCTCTAGGCAGTGATGTGAACAGTTTTTCAGAATATGGCGACGGTCTGTCATACGGGCTTGTCGCAGTACTTTCGTACGATTCATACTTAAAGGCAAAGCGTCTGCTTGCGAATTTTCCGCGAGCAGGGACATCTTGTTTTCAACTAGAACCTCGTCAGTTCAAAGTCTCGCGAGCTAGAGCGAGACAAGGCGGAAACAGCCGAGGAAGCGGAGTTTACAAATGGTAAATGAGCACTCCGAGGGTGTTTTCAACGCCGTATCGCTGACGCGCAGCAGATTTTGAACAGGTTCTTAGCGCATGGGAGGATAGTTTTAGTCGCGTGTAGTCAGCGCAAATGCAGGTCCGTAGTAGTCTGGTATCGCCTAGCCAGGCTGGATTTCCTTTAGGCGTTGTAGAGATCAAAGATGGAAGAGTATTTACTGAATATTCTCAAGGGCTCGGTGCTTACGCTCGAGGTAGCCTTGGGATCGCTTGCTGTATCAATTGTGCTTGGCCTGTTGGGCGCAACCGCCAAACTGTCGCCGAGCAAACCGTTGAATTGGCTGGCGGGCATTTATTCCACGGTGATCCGCGGCATTCCCGATCTTGTGTTGATGCTGCTGATTTTTTACGGCGGCCAGATTCTGCTGAACAAGGCATTGGAGTCGGTGGGCTATACGGACTACGTCGAAATCAATCCCTTTGTCGCCGGCGTATTGACCATCGGTTTCATCTATGGCGCGTATATGACCGAAACGTTCCGTGGCGCCATCATGGCGATTCCAAAGGGGCAGATGGAAGCGGGCTACGCTTTCGGTATGAGTGGCGCGCGGGTTTTCTTTCGCATTACTGTGCCGCAGATGATCCGGTTGGCGCTGCCAAGCTTCACGAACAACTGGCTGGTGCTGATCAAAGCAACGGCGCTGGTGTCGATTCTGGGCCTGCCGGATATGACCATGCTGGCCAAACAGGCAGCGGCGGCCGGCCGGGGCATTACGCCCTTGGCGTCCATGCTGTTCTTCCTCTTCACCGGGGCAATCTACCTCGCTTTCACGACGGTATCCCTTGTGGTGCTCAAGCAGCTCGATAAGAAATACTCGATGGGCGTGCGCCGGGGGGAGTTCTGATCATGCAATTCGACGTTATCTTCCAACCTGCGACACTCAAGCTCTTCTGGCAGGGCATTCTGGTCAGTCTTGAACTGCTGGTTCTGTCGGTCAGCATCGGTGGCGTGCTCTCGATCCCGATGGCGATCATGCGGGTATCGTCCAATCGCTGGATATCAACACCGGTTTGGCTGTACACCTATGTGATGCGTGGCACCCCGATGTTGATCCAGGTGTACCTGATCTACTACGGCGTGGCGCAGCTTGATGTTGTGCAGAACAACTGGGATACGGTGGCCCTGTTCAAGCCGTTCAAGGACGGGCTGTTCTGTTGTGTGCTGGCATTCACGCTGAATACCTGTGCCTACACAACTGAGATGTTGGCTGGTGCCATTCGCGATACCAATCACGGGGAGCTGGAAGCCGCCAAAGCCATGGGAATGACGCCCTGGCAGGCTATGCGCCGAATTGTGCTGCCTTCAGCATTGCGCCGTACGTTGCCGGCGTATTCCAACGAAGTCATCATGATGCTGCACGGTACGTCATTGGCCAGTACGGTGCCCGCACTGATGGATATCACGAATGCAGCGCGCAGTGTCTACTCTGATTACTACCTGCCTTTCGAGGCGTTTATTACTGCGGGTGTCATCTACCTGATCCTGACCTTTACCCTGGTAGGGGTGTTCAAACTGGCCGAAAACCGTTGGCTGGCCTATCTGCAACCACGTAAGGCCTGAAAATCATGCAAGTGAAACGACATGCCTTGCTGAGCCCCAGCATCGGGACGCGGCGTGAACTGCTCAGTTTTCATTACGGCAAGCCCGGTAGCGGACAGAAGATCTATCTGCAAGCCAGTCTGCATGCGGACGAGCTTCCCGGTATGTTGGTGTTGCATCACCTGAAGCAAAAGTTGGCGGCGTTGGAAGCAAGTGGTGATTTGCTGGGGGAGGTAGTGGTTGTGCCGGTCGCCAACCCGATAGGGCTGGACCAGACTTTGATGCATGGCCACCTTGGCCGTTTTGAGTTTGCCAGTGGCGAGAATTTCAACCGGCAGTACCCCGATTTTGTTGCCTTGTTGGGGGACAAAATCGAAAGCCAGCTGAGCGGCGATGCTGAGCTCAACAAGCAGGTTATCCGTGCTGCGATGGGGGCTGCGTTGCAGGAGATCAAGCCTGCTTCTGAGCTTGCTTCGCTGCGTCATACACTGGTTTCTTTGGCCTACGATGCCGATGTTGTGCTGGACCTGCATTGCGATTTCGAAGCAGTGATGCATGTTTATACCGAAGAGCCGTATTTGGCGCAGGCTGAGCCTTTGAATCGTTTTCTCGGTGCGCAGGCGGTGCTGTTGGCGCGAGGGTCCGGCGGTGCATCGTTTGATGAAGCCTTGAGCGGGCTGTGGTGGCAGCTGGCCGAGCGCTATGAAGGGCGTTTCCCTGTTCCGTTGGCGTGCCTGTCGGCCACGGTGGAATTGCGTGGCGAAACCGAGGTGTACCACCCCTTGGCCGAGCAGGATGCAGCAAACCTGATTGCCTTTCTGCAGCATCGTGGGGTTGTCGCTGGCCCTGTACCGGCATTGCCAGCGGCGCTTTGTGAGCCCACGCCGCTTGCCGGCTCAGAAACCTTGACCGCGCCGCATGCCGGCGTGCTGGTATTCCTGAGGCAGCCTGGCGATTACATCAACGCGGGTGATGTGGTGGCTGAGGTGATCGACCCCTTGTCCGATACCGTAAGCGCAGTGCGCGCCACCGTCAGCGGCGTGTTGTACGCGCGCGGCATCATCCGTTATGCCGCAGCAGGGACGGACCTGTGCAAAGTAGCCGGCAAGGTGGCGTTTCGCAGCGGCTATTTGTTGGGCGCCTGAACAAGCTAAAGACATTATGCCGGGGTGGTGTTTATTGGATGCACCAGCCCGGTTTGAATCAAATTGGAGAGTACCGTGAGCATCAAGCTATCTGTCGAAAACCTGCATAAGAGCTATGGCACCCATGAGGTGCTGAAAGGTGTGTCGCTCACAGCCAATGCAGGCGACGTCATCAGCATCATTGGCTCATCGGGTTCGGGCAAGAGCACCTTCCTGCGCTGCATCAATATGTTGGAGCGTCCACACGCAGGCCGTATCACCGTGGCCGGCGAGGAGATGAAGCTCGTCACCGCCAAGGACGGCATGTTCAAAGCCGCGGATGAGCGCCAACTACAGATGATGCGCGCCAAGCTGGCGATGGTGTTCCAGCACTTCAACCTCTGGGCGCATATGACGGTGCTTGAGAACATCATCGAAGCGCCGGTGAATGTGCTGAAGCTGTCCAAGGATGAAGCAGTGGGGCGTGCGCGTAAGTATCTCGACAAAGTCGGCCTCAAGGATGTGGAAGACAAGTACCCAGCGCATATGTCGGGCGGCCAGCAGCAGCGTGTGGCTATTGCTCGCGCGCTGGCGGTGGAGCCGGAGGTAATGCTGTTCGATGAGCCTACCTCGGCGCTTGATCCTGAACTGGTTGGCGAAGTACTGCGTGTGATGAAAGCGCTGGCGGAAGAGGGGCGCACCATGGTGGTGGTGACCCATGAGATGGCGTTTGCCCGTGAGGTGTCCAACCATGTCATCTTCCTGCACAAGGGTGTGATCGAAGAGCAGGGCGACCCGAAAACCGTGCTGGTCAGTCCGCAAAGTGAGCGTCTGCAACAGTTCCTTAAGGGAAGCCTGAAGTAACCATGTTCGACTACGCCGACAAGCCCGTTACCCAGCGCTTGGGCGTATTGCTGTTGCCGGGTTTTCTGGCGGGTGAGCTTGGGTTGCTGCAAGACTGTGTGGACGAGGCCAATCGGCTGGCGGAAGCGTTGCTCTATGAACTGGTCCTATTGTCCATGGATGGCGGATCGGTGGTATCGAGGCAGGGCAGGGCGCAGCCGGTTGATGCTGTGCTGCAGATTGATGCAGCCTACCCGATGTTGTTTGTAGCGGCCTCCGATTTACCCAAACCTTTGTCTGCCAGTGACCCTGTGGTCGCTGCATTGGCGTCACTGGGTCGCCAGCCTGGTGTGATCGGGTCGTGGCATGCGGGGGCATTCTGGTTGGCGGCTGCAGGCTTGTTGACGCAATGCCGGGCCACTGTGCATTGGTCTTTGCTGGAATCTTTCACTACCCGGCACAGCAGCGTGATTGCCTCATCCGCGCTGTTTGAAGTCGACAAGGATCGCGCAACCTGTGGTGGCGGCGCAGCGATTGCCGATATGTTCCTGCATCTGCTGGCACGCCACCATACGACGGAGTTGGCGGCCAGTGTGGCCGAGCATCTTTTGCTGGAGCGCATCCGTGGCCGGGACGACCGCCAACGCATTCCACTTTCCAATCGTGTGGGCAGCAACCAACCCAAGCTTGTGCAGGCGGTGATGCTGATGGAAGCGAATCTTGAAGAGCCGCTGACCACCGATGAGATCGCCCAGCATGTGTGCGTATCGCGCCGTCAGTTGGAGCGCTTGTTCAAACAGCATCTCGACAGGGTGCCTTCGCAGTATTACCTAGAGTTGCGGCTGAACCGTGCACGTCAGATGCTGCGGCAGACATCTGGCTCGATTATCCAGATCGGGCTGTCCTGTGGATTTTCCAGTGGCCCTCATTTTTCCAGCGCCTACCGTAATCATTTCGACATCACGCCGCGTGAAGACCGCCAGCGTGGTTCGGTGCGTGGCGATACTACGTGATGCATAGGGTGCATACCTGTAGGTTTGCAGGATAAGTTTCAACTTTAGCGAGTTAGATGTCGCAATCCGGTAATCAATTACCGGGAGACCTCCTTAGAATAAGAGTGGCTAACAGAACTGTTTTTTTGACCTTGCTGGGCAAACTTGCCGTGCCGACGCACTGTCTACGTTTTCACACCTGGCAAGAAACGTTTCGTTGGTTTTGTCAGCAATCAAACGATTGAAAGGATTTTCAACATGAGTCAGACCGTTACCCGCGCCGATTTTGACCAAGTCATGGTGCCAAATTACGCCCCGGCGGAATACATCCCGGTGCGCGGCGAAGGTTCTCGCGTCTGGGATCAGGCCGGCCGTGAATACATCGACCTTGCAGGCGGTATCGCCGTAAATGGCCTGGGCCATGCCCACCCGGCCTTGGTAAAGGCGCTGACTGAACAAGCGGGCCGGATCTGGCATGTGTCGAATGGTCTGACCAATGAACCCGCACTCAGGCTTGCCAAGAAGCTGGTGGCGGCGACGTTTGCTGAACGTGTGTTCTTCTGCAACTCGGGTGCGGAAGCCAATGAAGCCGCCTTCAAGCTGGCACGCAAATATGCGATCGATGTGGGTGGTGCGGAGAAGTACGAGATCGTTTCGACAACCAACTCCTTCCATGGCCGTACTTTCTTTACGGTCACCGTGGGTGGCCAGCCCAAGTATTCCGACGGATTTGGCCCACGCCCGCAAGGTGTGAAGCATATTGCCTACAACGATATCGACGCGCTGAAAGCGGCGGTTTCGGATAAGACAGCTGCGGTAGTTGTGGAGCCGGTGCAGGGTGAAGGCGGTGTGTTACCTGCCACGAAGGCTTATCTGCAAGCCGCGCGTGACCTTTGCAACCAGTATGGCGCGCTATTGATATTCGATGAGGTACAGACAGGGGTTGGCCGTACTGGTTCACTGTATGCCTACATGGATTACGGCGTTACACCAGACATTCTCACCTCGGCCAAGTCACTCGGTGGCGGCTTCCCGATCGGGGCGATGTTAACCACTGAAACAGTTGCCAAGCATTTTGGCGTCGGCACACATGGTTCCACCTATGGCGGCAATCCATTGGCCTGTTCGGTGGCGGAAGCCGTGCTGGATGTTGTCAACACGCCGGAAGTGCTGGCAGGCGTTCGCAGCAAGCATGCGCGTTTTGTGTCGCGTCTGAATGAGATCGCCACCAAGACAGGCGCCTTCACGCAAGTGCGCGGTATGGGATTGCTGCTTGGCGCAGTGCTGAGTGATGCCTACAAAGGACGCACCAAAGATTTCGTCGTCGCCTCTGCCAAAGCCGGCGTTATTGTGCTGCAGGCTGGACCGGATGTGATGCGCTTCGCCCCCAGTCTGGTGATTCCAGATGCGGATATCGATGCCGGTCTCGACCGTTTTGAGCAGGCTGTCCGCACCGTGCTTGGTCAATAAGCTGTATTCACACAGAAACCTGAGGAGTCGCGCGTGCTTGTCTTACGCCCCAGTCGCCAATCAGACCTGCCAGGGGTGGAGCTGCTTGCCGTGGAGAGCCCTATCGGGGTGACCTCGTTGCCGGATAACCGCGACGCGCTGTACAGGCGCATCGAGGCTTCGCTCGATTCCTTTGCGGCCGATGTTTCGTTCCATGGTGAAGAGCGTTATTTCTTTGTATTGGAGGAAACTACGACCGGTGAATTGGTTGGCGTTTCCGGCATTACGGCGTCAGCGGGGTTCAACGAGCCCTTCTATAGCTATCGCAATGAGACCCTGATCCACGCCTCTCCTGGCCTTGGCATCAACAACAAGGTGCATGCGTTGTCGCTCTGTCATGACCTTACCGGCAACACCTTGCTCAATGGTTTCTATTGCCGTGATGCCTTGGACTTTACCCAGGGGAGCGATCTGCTGTCGCGTGGCCGCTTGTTGTTCATTGCTCAGTGGCCGGAGCGTTTTGCCCACGGCGTGGTGTCCGAGATGCTGGGTGTGAACCGTGATGACGGTTCCAGCCCTTTCTGGGATGCGGTGGGCCGTAATTTCTTTGGTATCGATTATCAGCAGGCGGAATTCTATTGTGGCGTCAAAGGCCGCAAATTCATTTCCGAACTGATGCCGCAGCATCCCATCTACGTGCCTTTGCTCAGTGATGAAGCCCAGGAGGTGATGGGGCAGATCAACCCGGCTTCGGCAGTGCCGTTTGACGTGTTGACGCGTGAAGGCTTCGAGACCGAGAACTACGTCGATATCTTCGATGGTGGCCCGACCTTGTATGCGCGTACCGCAGCCATCCGCACGATTGCCCAGAGCCGTTTGATCAAGCTCGCAGCGGGTGAGGGTGGGCAGGTCCCTTATCTGATCGCAACAACGTCGTTGAAGGATTATCGCTGCACGGTAGCGGATGCGCAGTTGGTGGGTGACAGTCTGGTAGTGGCGCCGGCAGTGCTGACCGCACTGGGTTTGAAAACCGGCGATACGGTGCGTACTGCACCGCTATAGGCCACAAGGAAAAACATATGCGGGTACGTTCCATCCGCCGCGACGATTTAGCGGCACTGATCCAACTGGCGCGCAGCACAGGTGTCGGAGTCACGACCTTGCCGGTCAATGAAGAACGCCTGACCCGCCGCATTGAAGGCTCGTTGGCAGCAGCGGCAGGGCCGGCGAATCCGGCAGATTCCAGCTTTGTCTTTGTGCTCGAAGACGATGAGCAGGCAGGCCATGTAGCCGGGATCTGCGGCATTGAAGGCGCTGTGGGTGCAACCGAGCCCTGGTACAACTATCGGGTCGGTCTTTCGGTACACAGCTCGCGCGAGATCGGCGTTTATCGCAAGCTCAACACACTCTTCCTGACGAATGACCTGACCGGTAAGGCAGAACTCTGCTCGCTGTTCCTGCAGCCGGAATATAGGCGTGACAGTAACGGCAGCCTGCTTTCGAAAAGCCGCTTTCTGTTCATGGCCGAGTTTCCCGAGCGCTTTGATAGCCAAGTGATTGCCGAGATGCGCGGTGTGTCGGACGACGCGGGTTACTCGCCCTTTTGGGAAAGCCTCGGCCGGCATTTCTTCAAGATGGAATTCTCGGAAGCCGACTACCTCACTGGTATTGGCCAAAAGTCGTTTATTGCAGAACTGATGCCACAGCACCCGGTGTACACCGCTTTTCTGAGTGAAGCGGCGCGCGCTGTGATCGGCCAAGTGCATGAGAACACCAAACCTGCGCTCGCAATGTTGGAGAGCGAGGGTTTTCGATACAACCACTACGTGGACATCTTCGATGCCGGTCCGACAATCGAGTGTGCACTCAGTGATATCCGTGCGGTACGGGATAGCAAGACCTACACCGCCAAGCTTGAAGACACGACCGCAGGCCGTGTCTGGCTGATCGCGAATCGTAAGTTGGACGACTTCCGGGTGTGCCTGGCGCAAACCGAACCGACGCCTATCGGTCTGCCGTTGACCCAGGATGTAATTACGCGGTTGGGTGTTGAACCGGGCGAGAGTGTAAGGGCGGTGTTGTTGTCAGCACGAAGCTAAGCACCGTTCGAAGTCTGCTGCGCGTCTGCAATACGGCGTTAGAAACATCCTCAGAATGCTTATTTACTCTGAGTAAACTCCGCTTCTTCAGGTGTTTCCGCCTTGTCTTGCTTTAGCTCGCGAGACTTTGAATTGGTTCTAAGAATCCGTAAGCTGCTTTTACCAAATGGCGGCTACAGCTTGCGGCATAGGCCGCGCAGAGGGGAACAGGAAACCATCATGACGCAGCAAACCATTAACGGCCTCTCCTTTATCAATAACGAATGGCAGGCCGGGCTTGGCCAATCTTTCAGTTCCAAAAATCCCGTTACCCAGCAGGTTGTCTGGCAAGGTCAGGCTGCTACTGCCGAGCAGGTCGATGCTGCGGTCAAGACTGCGCGTACTGCATTCAAGGCATGGCGAGCGCTGGAGTTTGCCGGGCGTGAAGCAATCGTACGTCGTTTTGCCGAGCTGTTGAATGACAACAAGGCGGCATTGGCTGATGCCATCGCTATTGAAACTGGCAAGCCCCGTTGGGAGTCGCTGACTGAAGTCACGACCATGGTGGGCAAAGTCGATATCTCGGTAAAGAGCTATCACGAGCGCACAGGCGAGAAGGAAAGCACGATGGGCGACGCCCAGGCGGTGTTACGCCATCGTCCGCATGGCGTGGTGGCGGTTTTCGGCCCGTACAACTTTCCCGGTCACCTACCTAACGGCCATATTGTGCCCGCGTTGCTCGCAGGTAACTGCGTGATTTTCAAGCCGTCGGAACTGACGCCTGGTGTGGCGCACAAGACGGTGGAGCTGTGGGAAAAAGCTGGGTTGCCGGCAGGCGTATTGCAACTGGTGCAGGGCGCGAAGGATACCGGGGTAGCCTTGGCAGGCCATATCGGCATTGACGGTCTCTTCTTCACGGGTTCAAGCAATACAGGCCAATACCTGCACAAACAATTTGCAGGCAGTCCGGACAAGATTCTGGCGTTGGAAATGGGTGGTAACAACCCGCTGATTGTGCAGGATGTGGCCGATATCGACGCTGCGGTATTCCAGACGATTCAGTCCGCCTTTATCAGCGCCGGCCAGCGTTGTACATGTGCTCGCCGTCTGCTTGTACCCCACGGCGCCTCTGGTGATGCGTTCCTTGCGCGGTTGGTCGAAGTAACCCGTCAGCTCAAGGTTGGCCGTTGGGACGATGCTGAACAACCATTTATGGGTTCGGTGATCTCGGTTGCAGCAGCAGACCACCTGCTGGCAGCTCAGGCTGATCTGATCAAGCTTGGTGCCAAGCCGGTGCTCGAGATGCGTTGTCTGGAGGCGGGAACCGCGTTGCTGTCCCCCGGTATTCTGGACGTGACAGCCGTAGCTGAGCTGGTTGATGAGGAACACTTCGGGCCGTTGCTGAAGGTGCAGCGCTATACCGATTTTGATGAGGCGATCGTCCTGGCCAATGCAACCCGCTATGGTTTGGCGGCAGGTTTGTTGTCGGACAGTAAGGCGCTATACGAGCAGTTCTGGCAAGAGAGCCGAGCGGGTATCGTCAATTGGAACAAACAGCTGACGGGCGCCTCAAGCGCTGCACCGTTCGGTGGGGTAGGCGCAAGCGGTAACCACCGCGCCAGTGCTTATTATGCGGCAGACTATTGCAGCTACCCGGTTGCAGGTTTGGAAACGCCGAATCTGGCACTACCCGCCACCCTGCCTGCCGGCATGACGATGTGATGACCGTGATGGGAAGTCGTAAGTAAGCGGGGGTAGCCCGTGTTTACGCTTTCACCGTGAGCCTAGCTTTTGATGGAGTGAAGAATGAGTGCATTTGAAGCCAATTTCGATGGCTTGGTCGGTCCTACCCATAACTATGCCGGCCTGAGCTTTGGCAATGTCGCCTCCACCGGCAACCAGAATGTAGCTGCCAACCCCAAACAAGCGGCTTTGCAGGGTTTGGCCAAAATGAAGGCGCTGCACGACGCAGGCTTCAAACAGGGTGTGTTGGCCCCGCATGAGCGGCCCAATCTGCCTGCGCTGCGCCAACTGGGCTTCACCGGTAGCGATGCCGAGGTAATTGCCAAGGCAGCCAAAGAGGCCCCTGTGATTCTGGCGGCGTGTTCGTCCGCTTCCACCATGTGGACTGCCAATGCGGCTACAGTGTCGCCCAGTGCCGATACGGCGGATGGCCGCATCCATTTTACACCGGCTAATCTGAACAACAAATTTCATCGCAGCATCGAACACCCAACGACGGGCCGTATCTTGCAAGCCATGTTTGGTAATGAGCGGCACTTTGCGCATCACCCGGCACTACCTGCTCAGATGCATTTCGGCGATGAAGGCGCAGCCAACCATACCCGGTTCTGTGCCGAGTACGATAAGCCTGGTGTGGAGTTCTTCGTCTTTGGCCAAGCCGCTTTCGACTCGCGCTACCCCAAGCCGCAGAAGTTTCCAGTCCGCCAGACGCTGGAAGCCAGCCAAGCCATTGCTCGCCTGCATGGCCTTAAAGATGAAGGCGTGGTCTATGCGCAGCAGGACCCGGATACCATCGACAAGGGTGTATTCCATAACGATGTGATTTCGGTGGGTAACCGGAATGTGCTGTTCCATCATGAGAAGTCGTTTGTGGACCAGGCCAAGGTACTGGCTGAGCTGGACCGTAAACTGGCGGCAGTAGGCGGTAAATTTGTTGCTATTGAGGTGCCCGAGGCTGAAGTCAGCGTCGAGGAAGCGGTAAAGTCCTATCTCTTCAACAGCCAGCTCTTGAGCAAGGCGGATGGCAAACTCATCATCGTGGTGCCGGAAGAGTCACGCAATATCGAGCGGGTGTGGGCCTACTTGAACAAGCTGACTGCAAGTGGCGGCCCGATTGATGAAGTAAAGGTGTTTGATCTCAAGCAATCGATGCAGAACGGTGGCGGCCCTGCCTGCCTGCGCCTGCGTGTTGCCATGAACGACCAGGAACTCGCTGCGGTCAACCCGGCTGTATTGATGAATGAACAACTGTTCACCACGCTTAACGGCTGGGTGAACAAACATTACCGCGATCGCCTCAGTGCGGCGGATCTGGCAGACCCGCAACTGCTGCTGGAATGCCGTTCGGCGTTGGATGAGCTGACCCAGATTCTTAAGTTGGGGTCGGTCTACCCATTCCAGCTGGCTTGATATCACTGCCAAGAAGGTGCCGACTGTGTCTGACCCCATGCATTACCTCGCTCATTTGCTTGCAGGCCGTACCGATCAACCTTGGCCAACCCGATTGCCCGAGGGGGCTTGCGTCATGGTGCTGGGTGAGGGCCTGATCGCCATCGAGCCTTTGGCGCCGATGTTCGATCTGTTTATTTCCAGCGGCATCCATGGCAACGAAACTGCACCGATTGAGCTTGCCGCCAAGTTATTGCAGGAGATTTTGGACGGCACCTTGGCGCCCAAGGCGCGAGTGCTGTTTGCCTTTGGCAACCCGGAGGCGATACGCCGTAACGAGCGTTATCTTGACGACGATTTGAATCGCCTTTTCGGTAAGCCGGCCACGCAAACCGGTAACGGCCCAGCTGCACAGCGTGCGCGCGAATTGGAGTGTGTGGTGACGGCGTTCTTTGCCGGTGAAGGGAGCTTGTCGCAACAATCATCGGCCTGGAAGCTGCATTACGACCTGCATACAGCAATCCGCGGCTCCAGGATCGAGAAGTTCGCGATCTATCCCTATCCGCACGAACAGCCGTTTGATGCTACCGAGATTGGCCGCCTGGCTGCGTGCGGTATCGAGGCCGTGTTACTGCAATCCAAGCCGTCGCCAACATTCTCATACTTTACCCGCCAGCATTGCGGCGCGCAGGGCTTTACGCTGGAGCTGGGCAAAGCCAGACCTTTTGGACAGAACGATTGTGTGAACCTGAGCTTGCTGGAAGCAGAGTTACGCCGTTTGCTCGATGGCGAGCGGATGGATAATTCGCAAGCCCGTCCACCGGTGCTCTACAAGGTGGCGAGGGAAGTAATCAAGCAGACCGATGCTTTCCAGCTCAATCTTGATGATGCGGTGGAGAACTTCACCGAGCTGGACCAAGGCTATGTATTGGCTGAGGATGGCGATAGCCGATTTGTCATCGAAGAGCGCGATGCGCGTATCGTTTTCCCGAACCGTAAGGTCAAGAATGGCTTACGCGCGGGGTTGGTGGTGGTGCCGACGACTTTGCAATGAGGTAGAAGCGAACCAGCTCTCGCGGCCCACCCTATGAAGCAGGGTGGGCCATTTGCATTCATTTCGTTGTATTGTCCGGTTTCTTGTAAGGCCCTTCTTGTACGGCTCTTAAAATGCCACGCCAGATATCCACTTCCAGTTTTTCCAGCTGAATCCGCCCAAACATACGCCGTAAACGTGGCATAAGCCGTTTAGGATTGTCTGGGTTTAAGAACTCCAGTTGTACCAGTGTCTGTTCAAGGTGGGCGTAGAAACGCTCAATGTCATCATGTGCGGCCAGCTGGGGCTTTTCTTCCAGATGGGTGATGTCGTCGTCCACGGCGCAGCGCAATTCGTACGCCAGAATCTGTACTGCCTGCGCGAGGTTCAATGAAGAAAAGTCGGGGTTGGTCGGGATGGTGACAAGACGGTTGCAACTGCGTACTTCTTCGTTGGTCATGCCCGACATTTCGGTACCAAAGACGATGGCGACTTCCTCGCCGCGGCCAGCGTGTTTGATCAGAATCGGGGCGATCTGGCGAGGGTTGTGGCGCGGCACGCTAAGTTCATGCACACGCGGGCAGGTAGCCACGGTTTGTGTGCAGCCGGCCAGGGCTTCATCTAGGGTGCTGACGACAATGGCACGATCAAGTACATCGGCAGCCCCAGAGGCCAGCGTGACGGCTTCATCGTCAGGAAAGCGCTTCGGGTTGACGAGGTAAAGCCGTGTCAAACCCATTGTTTTCATTGCTCGCGCCACGCTGCCGATATTGCGCGCCAGGCTGGTGTGCGAGAGCACGATGCGGACATTGTCTAAACTATGGAGTGCTGGTTTATTCATTCGCTGACTTCGCGTAAAATTGCCAAAAACCAACGGCGTCGGTCCCGACCGACGCCGTTTCTATTGTTCTTTGCTCTCTGCCGCATCGCATGCCTTGCCAACCTTTGTTGGCCGGCTCGTCTATTGTTCCTCGGCAGGGAGTTTACTTCTTTGCTTCAAGGACTTATGCCATGCATCCGATGCTCAATACCGCCATCAAGGCCGCCCGCCGCGCCGCTTCCGTTATTCAACGGGCGTCCAACAACGTTGACCATCTGCGTATCGAGAGCAAAGACCATAACAGCTTTGTGACCGAGGTCGACCGCGCTGCCGAAAAAGCCATTGTTGATACTTTGCTGGAAGCCTATCCCAAGCACGCGATTTTAGCTGAAGAGGGCGGTTCCCGCGGTGAAAGCGATGATGTGTGGATTATCGACCCGCTCGATGGCACCACCAATTTCCTGCACGGTGTGCCGCAGTACTGTATTTCGATTGCGCTGGCACACAAGGGCCAGGTGACGCAGGCGGTGATTTATGATCCGAATCGCAATGACCTGTTTACCGCTACCCGCGGTGCGGGCGCTTTCTTGAATGACCGTCGTATCCGTGTTTCCAAAACCAAGGAGTTGGCCGATTCGCTGGTTTGCACGGGCTTTCCTTATTCGAAATTCGGTAAGCTTGACCTTTACCTGAAGCAGCTGGGTGAAGTGATTCAGAAGTCGGCTGGTGTACGCCGCCCGGGTTCTGCTGCGCTTGATCTGGCCTATATCGCCTGCGGCCGGTATGACGCGTTCTGGGAAATGGGTCTGCAGCCGTGGGATATTGCAGCCGGCAGCTTGCTGGTGCTGGAAGCTGGTGGTTTGATTACCGACTTGAACGGCGAAGGCAACTTTATGGAAAGTGGCGATGTGGTGGCAGGTACGCCGCGTGCCTTTGCACAGCTGTTGCAGACCGTGCAAGCGCCCGGCAGATAAGCTGTTCAAAGTCTGCTGCGCGCCAGCAGCACGGCGTTGAAAGTTAAAACCCGCATGGTGATACATCATGCGGGTTTTTATTTTTAGCACTGTGGGGCATTCGCGACTGCGGCGATGATTTGACCTGCCCAAAATGACGTTGCGTGTGGCGGGGGATTAGAATGAGAGCCTCCCGGTGCAGGCTTATTTTGCCGCCACCGCCCCTTTTTGTCGGACGACATCCCATGCTTGAACAAATCGAAGCCCGGTTCCGGGCGCTGAACCCCGGGGTTGATTTTTGCTCGTTGCGTTATGTGGAAGAGACGAGTGAGAGCTTGTCGGTACGCCAGGGTGTGGCGGAGCCTATCCACCGTGGCCTCGATCGTGGCGCCATGATCACCGTGCTGCATCGTGGTGGTTACGGCTATGCCGCAACATCCGATCTTTCTGCTGCGGGCCTACAGCTGGCGCTGGATAGAGCCAAGCAGTGGGCTGACACGAGCCGTGGCCGGGCGGTGTTTGATTTCTCGGGGTATAAGCCCCCGCGTCCTGAGGGGCGTTATGCCGGTCCCGGTGTGGATGTCGAGTTGGATTGGAATCGCAAACAGCTGATTGAACTATTGATGGCGGAAGATGCTGCTAGCCAGTTCGATACACGTATTGTTGACCGTACGGCCAGTCTGGGGCGGCTGGATGTCAGCCAGCTTTATGTTGTTCACGACGGTGGTGCAGTGGAACAGCGCTTCCGTGCCTTGATTCCCAGCCTGGTGGTGACGGCATTTGCAGACGGCGTTACCCAGACGCGCTCCTTAGGTGGGCAGTACAACGGCTATTGCCGCCAAGGTGGTATGGAGATCCTCGCCGAAGCCGGGCTGACAGGGGCGGGCCGCAGAGTTGCCGAAGAGGCACTGGCCTTGCTGGTCGCGCCAAATTGCCCGAGCGGCAATATGGATCTTTTGCTGATGCCGAGCCAGATGATGTTGCAGATACATGAGTCCATCGGCCATCCGTTGGAGCTTGATCGTATTCTGGGCGATGAGCGCAATTACGCCGGCACCAGCTTTGTCACGCCCGATATGTTTGGTACCTATCAATACGGATCGGCCCTCTTGAATGTGACCTACGACCCCACACGCCGTAATGAATTTGCGTCGTATGGCTGGGATGATGATGGGTCGCCTGCCGGCAAGGTCTGGTTGATTGAACACGGCTTGCTTAAAACGCCACTGGGTGGCGCGATTTCCCAAGCGCGCGCGGCGCTGCCCGGTGTGGCCAACAGTCGCGCCTGTAACTGGAACCGCGCGCCGATAGACAGAATGGCCAATCTGAATATTGAACCGGGTGATACCAGCCTCGACGATATGGTGGCCAGCGTGGAACGCGGGGTATTGATGGACACCAACGTCAGCTGGTCGATCGACGATTCGCGCAATAAATTCCAATTCGGTTGTGAGTACGGCCGCCTGATTGAGAACGGGGAGCTTAAGGGCGTGGTCAAGAACCCTGGTTATCGTGGTGTCTCGGCAACCTTCTGGTTGTCACTTAAAGCGGTAGGCAATGAAGCCACGATGGATGTGATGGGCACGCCTTACTGCGGCAAGGGTGAACCGAACCAGACCGTACGTGTGGGGCACGCGTCACCAGCTTGTCTGTTCAGCGGGGTTGATGTATTTGGAGGAGAGGCATGATGCGCCAGTATTTTGATGCCATCGCGCAGGAAGTGTTCGTTGCCCTTAACCAGGACGAGCAGGCAACATTATGGCTGGCGGGGGAGGTGACCGACTTTGTCCGGTTCAACCGCGCCAAGGTACGCCAGGCAGGCGAGGTTCGACAGCTCTACCTTACTGTGCAACTGATATGTGGCCAAAAGCATGTGTCACAGCATGTTGCATTGACCGGTGTGCTGGTGGAGGACAGTACGGTCTTGCGCCAGGTGTTGACCGAGCTTCGCGGCATCGTGAAGGAAGTAGCAGACGATCCCTATTTGCTGCTGAATACCGAAGTGCAATCAAGCGAGCACAGTGAATTCAATCTGCTGCCACCAACCGAACAGATGGTGGCCGATATCATGATTGCGATCGGTGATGCAGACTTGGTGGGTATACTCGCCGCAGGGCCGGTGTTTAAGGGGTTTGCCAATAGTCTGGGGCAGCGGAATTGGCACGAGGTAGCCAGTTGGAATTTCAACTGGAGCCTGTATCTGCAAGGTGACAAGGCGGTGAAGCGCGGTTCTGCTGGTACGCGGTGGGATACTGCTGCACTGAAAGCTGCAGTTGCAGAAGCGCGTAGCCAGTTAGCCCTGCTAGCTCGTCCTGCCAAAACACTCTCGCCCGGTAGTTACCGGGCCTATCTGACGCCGGCTGCGGTGAGTGAGTTGGTGGGTATGCTCAACTGGGGTGGGTTTTCCGAACGGGAAAAGCGCAGCAAGCGTTCTGCTTTGTTGAAACTCATCAGTGGCGATGCCAGCTTCTCGCCATTGCTCAGCCTGCGTGAAAACACGGCTGCGGGTCTGACGCCGGCATTCCAGCGCGAAGGGTTTATCAAACCCGACTATGTTCCGTTGGTCAAAGAGGGGCAACACGCTGGTAGTCTGGTCAGCCCGCGTACAGCGCGGGAGTTTGGTATTGCCAGCAATGGGGCTGGGGGGGCTGAGGAGTCTGAGTCACTCGATATGGCTGCTGGCAGCCTCCCAAAGGCAGAAGTCCTCAGGGCGTTGGGCACCGGAATCTATGTATCGAACCTGTGGTATCTGAATTTTTCTGACCGTGCTGCCTGCCGCATTACCGGGATGACCCGCTTTGCCTGTTTCTGGGTGAAGAATGGCGAGATCGTCGCCCCACTGGATGTGATGCGTTTTGATGACTCCCTGTTCCGTCTATTGGGTAGCGAGCTGGAGTCGCTGACGGTAGAGCGAGAACTGCTGGTTGATCCGGGTACTTATGATGCGCGTTCTACATCCAGCCAACACTTGCCGGGGGCATTGGTGCGTTCGTTGAATCTGGTGCTGTAAGCATTCCGGTAACCTTTATGAGCTCAAGTCCTCGGACTCTATTCCACCGGTTCTTTGAGCCGTTCTGCACGCTGCCTGAAGCAGACCTCAAGCGTATTTTGCATTCAGGGAAATAGCTGATTGTTTGGATATTTGATTCCTATTAAAAGATGGAAGGTATCTCTAATACCGAAAACTTAGGGAAAATATTTAGGAATTGAAATTGAAAGAAAACATCAAATACGAATTCCATCACACAGGAATCCCGACGTCCGAAGTGCGGGATGGAGAGCTGTTTTCAGCGAATGTCGGTATGTATACAACTGACAATCCGGGGAAGTTTCGTATTCAATGGCATCGGTTTACATCGGACTCTCCGCTTCATCCACTCATCAAAACCCTTCCCCATGTTGCGTTTAAAGTAAGTGATCTTTATGCAGCGATTGAAGGAGAGGAAGTCATTCTTGGTCCCTATGAGCCGATCGATGATTACTTCGTCGCCATGATTAACGATGGCGGAGTACCGGTTGAGTTGATCCAGACCTCTCTATCTGATGAAGAGATATGGGGTAGAGCGAAACGTGGCGAAGGTTCCCTGTATCGAACGGGTGAAGAGGCGCATGAGTCGCTGGCTCGTGAACTGAAAGGTAAGGGTCAGATATAACTTTCATCCATACCGCCTAAATAAAAAGCCAGTCATTGTGACTGGCTTTTTTATTCCTCTAATTCAATAGAGCGTTATTCACGCTTAATACTAACAATATGCCGAAAGTAAAGTGACAAGCTAAGTTGCCACTACCCAGTGCCGCAGCACTTGTATTATGCCAGCTGAGCGTTGACTCTGGGGTCCAGCTGCCCCTGCCGTGCCACCCAGGCATTTTGGGCGGCCCAAAGGCCCATGATATCTCCACGAGCAAGATTCAGACTGTCCATCTTGTGATTCAAGCCGATATTCTCGATGATTTGCGAGAAATTAATAGGAGCTAACCCCCTGGATAGCAGCGTATTACTATGCTGCGAGAGCATCTCCAGCTGGTTTTTCTGGGCATTTACCACATCTACATTTTCTTCACTACTTTCCAATTCGGCGAGTTTTTTCTGGATTAGCGCCGGAAGTTTGTCAATTGATAAGTCTTTAACATCGCGGAAATAAACACCTGCATAAGCACCAACCTCACGTGTCAGCTTTTGAGATATCTGATTATTCAGCGAATTGATATTATCGATTGCGCTTTGCAACATAATCTGCGAACGAGAGAAATTCGATACTGTTGCTGGAATCTCCAGGCCAAGCTTGTTGGCAGCATCGAGAATTGAGAAAATTACTTTCCCTGGATCCTCAGTACTATTCATAATTTGTCTTGTTTGTTCGAGCAGCGCTGTACGCTTATCCGCTATTCTGAGCTTTCCTTCCTCAGATAATACTTTTTCAAAATTCCGAACAAAAACCTCCGGGCTATGCACGCCGGCAGCCATCACCATCTTAAAGACAGCTGTTCTTTGCTCTACCGACAAGGTCGTTGCATTCCCCATATCAATAACGGTAAGCAAACCATTATCGTCGGAGAACATTATGTTTCCAGAGTGTAAATCACCATGGTAAAAGCCTGTACCAAACAATCCTTCTTCTACCCATTTTGTGGTGAGCGCCTTGATCCCGGAGGCGAGCTTGGTACCTATCTCTGGCGCTTTGTTGTTAGCATCCATTGGTTTTTTAAGCTTGTCTTCCAAGGCAGTAAACGCTGAGTTAACCGTAGTTCCCTTGGCTTTTTCCAACACCATATAGCCTTGTGAAGGCGGCACTTCATCAACCAGCTTCATCGCCGTCAAATTAGCGTGGCCGGTATTGTAAACCTGTGCCAGGCGAACATTATGCGCTTCTTTCGACAGGTCCATTTCTACTTGCACTTGCTCGGAAATGCCATCGAACGTTTTTCGCATTCCTGCAATTGCATCGGCTTCTTGCCTCATGAATACGAGTTCTCTGTCCGCACGCAGGCGAATACCAGGACGCAAGAGTTTGACCACCACTTCTTGTGGCTCGTCTCCTTTGCTCTTCCAGTAAATATTTGCCAATACCGTTTGACCAACTGATGCGGCCCCCAGGTTTTTACCGAGTTCAATCTTCGCGATCTTGCCACCAGACCTATCAACGATCCCATTCAAGTTTGATTTAATAATTTGGTCATTAATCGGGCTTAGCGAAGCTTTCATTTCATCAAGCGCTTTTTTTAGTTCAGGGGGCGCATTATCTCCCAACAGCTGAAGCATTTTCTGCAGATAGGGCCCTCCGCCCTTGAGAAGGCCTACCAGCTTCCGCTCATCAGTATCTCCAGCCCTGGCATCATTCAGAAAAGAGGCGATCATGGCACGCTTGTCGATCACCGTCTGATTGTCAAAATATTTTCCCAAGACATTCTTCACAAACAATTGCAAATTGCCTTCGCCTACATCTCCAATATTCGACAGCATTTGGACACCATCCAGTGAGCTGAATTTAAAGTCTCCAAATTTTTCATCAATCGATTCTGAAAGTCTTGTGAAGTATGCAGCAGGGGTGTTTTCCAGTATGGATTTAATATTTTCCTGATTTGCCCTAATGCCAACCAAATTAGTCTGTTCTTTCAAAGATGTCAGTGTTTCTTTGGCAACAGTACTTAGGCCTTCAGGTATTCCTGCAGCATCAATCAATTCTGGTTTTGCATATATCTCTGCGAGGACGTCCGAGTTTTCGATAAATACATTTTTAAGACGCTCTCCTGGCTCAAGCGTATCGGCCTCCCATGATTTCTCCGGGAAAAACGCTTCAGCAAATAATTTCCGTACCTTCTTTTCATCTTCCGATTGTACGGGCCTATTATCGTCAATCTGCTGAACATGGATCGCATTAACAGCAACAACTCTACCTTTATCTGCGGCTTCCCACTTTTCCAGTAACTCTTTGCTTTCAGCATCAAGAAACATTCTGCCTGTTATATCTGATTTGTCGAATTGATGTGTAATTTCAGCAGAATTTTTTGCACCGCTAACCAGTTCAATCGCTGCTTGAACGAGGTCTACCGTTGCTACGTGATCAAATTGAGTTAGATTTGTTTTTGCTTGCAGGACTTGTAATGCCAATGATCTTTGATTTGCCGTTTCATCCTTCAATGCCATCACAGCGGTTTCAACCGTGCATTTTTCTATATTATTTAGAATTTCCTTCTTTATATTCTCTCTTAATTCCCCGATGGTTTTGCCATGAATCGTTCTTTCTTCATTACCAAACAGGATCTTGACATCATTTCCTTCTTGCCTGATTTGAACGGGAGAGCCTTGGTATTGAAAGGTAAACCCTTCCTCTTCCGGAGGCATCTCTCTCATTCCCTTCAGCATTCCACCCGTCAACTCTGAAAATTCCTGGTTTTTATGTGACTTATTGAATGAGTGGTACACTTCAAACCCAATAACTCCAATCCCGCCAGTCAGTAAGCCGACAATGACCTCAAGCACAATGCCAGCGGTAGAGCGCTCATAGTTACGGGCATTAATCGCCATATTTTCATTAGCCGAAATGGCGCGTTGTAATGTATCTATCGACATGCTCAATCTCCAATTTTCTACTTGCCCTGGTGTTGGCACTCCGTACTGTGATTTAGCGTTGGCTAGACCAACCCCGCCAGCTTGAGGAAGCTTTACGCTGTGTCAGAGCATGTCGCGGCCCAGCTAGATCATTAACGACTTACGTGTTTTGAGTGCTAGGTTGTAAGCACCTTCTAACCAGTGGCCCCGTGATTTTTACGCTGAAAATCTAAGGTAGTCTTCCGGAAAGTAAGTGGAGCTTTCAACTTTAAGACGATGCCTTGGGTCAATCTCTATCTGGGTATGAGCGGGGAGTTTTCCTTGCCAATTCCCAGGTGTTTGAAGCCTAGAACCAGATGACAGAAATACAGCCCTAAGGGAGAAAGTCATGGGAAATCAAGATATTAACAAGCTTGAAACGGCTACTTTGGCAGGTGGCTGTTTCTGGTGCTTGGATGGCGTATTCAGCCGTTTACGTGGCGTCGAGAAGGTCGTATCTGGCTACATGGGTGGTCATATCGACAACCCGACCTACAAACAGGTCTGTAATGGCGATACGGGCCATGCCGAGGTGGTGCAGATCCAGTTCGACCCAGCTCAGATCGGCTTTGCAGACCTGTTGGAGATATTCTTTGCCGTTCATGACCCCACCACCTTGAATCGGCAAGGGAACGATGTCGGGCCACAATATCGCTCGGCGGTGTTCTATCACTCGGCGGAACAGGCGGTGGCGACGCGTGCGGTAATCGATGGGCTGGCGGCGGAACGTGCCTATGATCAGGCCATAGTGACGGAAGTGACTGCTGCCACCATTTTCTGGCCGGCTGAGGGGTATCACCAGGGGTATTTCGATGCCAACCCTAACCAGCCGTATTGCATGTCGGTGGTAGGGCCGAAGGTGCGCAAGGCGATGGAGAAATTTGCAGCGCAGCTGAAGTAGCCGTCAGCACTCGTTCAAAATTCTCAGCCGGGCAAGGTCCAGCGGCCACGGTGGTCGATATGCCAGGGGGTGAGTTCGATCGCCGGCATCGGCTTGGCAACCAGGAAGCCCTGAACTGCATCGCAGCCCAGGCTGCTCAGTATATTCCAGACCTCAGCGTTCTCCACCCCCTCTGCGACGACCTCCAGCTTGAGGATATGCCCAAGTTGGACAATAGCGCGGACGATTTGTATGCCGTCGGTTTCATTCAGATGCATCATGAAGGAACGGTCGATCTTCAGTTCGTTGACAGGCAGGCGTGATAGGTAGGCAAGCGATGAATAACCCGTTCCAAAGTCGTCGATCGATAATTTGAAACCCAGTTCCCGGAAGGTAAACAGAGCGTCCATGACGCGCTCAGGTTCACCCATCACTGCCGACTCGGTAATTTCGAGGCACAGGTCAGCTGCCTCGGCCTTGGTATCGACCAGAATCTCCCTGACCATGCCTACGAAGGCCGGGTCTTCCATGTCATTGATCGAAACATTGATCGATATCTTCATCAGGATACCCACTTCCCGCCACTCACAGCTCTGTTGCATGCACTCACGCAGCATCCACAGCGTCAAGCCCCGGATTCGACCAGTTTGCTCGGCAAAGGGAATGAACTGGTTCGGTGGTATCCAGCCGCGCTCAGGATGGCGCCAGCGCACCAGTGCTTCGACACCGACGATAAAGCCATCCTGTAGACCAACCTTGGGTTGGTAGAAAGCGACTAACTGGTTTTCTTCGATCGCGACCTTCAATTCACCTAAGAGTGACAGCTGATCCTTGCGGCTTTCTTCCTGTCGAGCGTCGTAGATCATGTAAGGCGCATGGACGCGCTTGGCCATATACATGGCTGACTCGGCCTGGCGCAGCAAAGTGTTTCCACTGGTGCCGTGCTGAGGATAGAAGGATGCACCGATGCTACCGGCGATATCGATGCTCTGGCCGGAGATAGCCAATGGAGGTTCCAGCACGGTGTGCAGGCGATACACCGTGTCGTCGATATTGTTACGGTCTATGCCGGGCAGTACTAGTACGAACTCGTCGCCGGAAAAACGGCCGAGATGCCCAGTTTTGCCGAGCATTTCACTTAGCCGTAATGCAATGTTTTTCAGCGCCGCATCACCCACGTTGTAACCAAGGAAGTCGTTGATGTATTTGAAACGGTCGATATCGATCATGACGACCGCAACGGGTTCCTTGGCCTGCTGGGCACGGTAGATAAGGGCATTGATCAACTCGACCAGCCGTACACGGTTGGGTAGTTCGGTCAGCGGGTCGATGTAGGCTTGCCGGGTAATTTCGCTTTCGCGTTCTGAAATAGCTACGCTCATGGCATTGAAGGCGCGCCCCAGCCGTGCCAGTTCGTCATTGCCTTCAACTGACACCCGGGCACGGTAGTCACCCCGGGCGATACGGTCGGCCACATCCGCAAGTTTAACGACAGGTGCGGCCAAAAGCCGGCCCAGTATCAGCGAGCCAAGCAAACCGATAGCCAGGGAAAGCATCCCGATGATGAATGACCGGACCAGTGCTTCATCCAACAGATTGGCCAGATAGTCACGGTCGATGTCTGCCCCCAGGACGACCACGCTGCTATCTTCGCGCGTCATGGGCAGAAATACGGAGCGGAATAGTCCTCCATCCCGTTCCCGATAGTCTGCAAATCGTGGGTCACCGCTCTGAAAGGCTTCCAGTAATGCGGCTGGTGGGGTAGCGTAGGGCTGGAAGTACTGCCCTCGAGTATCGGCACGGTTCGCTGCGCTGTTTGCCAGAAAGCGCACCTGGCCGTTCTGCTGGGTCATGACGTACAGGTGGTGCAGGCCTACCTTGTGTCCATAGTCGCTCAAGAGCTGGCTGATGGAGAGGTATTGTTCTGCACTGATGGATTCAGCCGACTTTGCCGAGCGTAGGTAGTCATGGCCGATAATCTTGGACATGGCGGCTGCGGCGGTAATCAGTCGGGCATCAATTGCGCTGCGTACAGCTACTGTCTGCATGTTCCAGGCATAGAGCGAGTAGGCCACGGTCGCAAGCAGACTGACCAGCATAAACACCATCTGTATCTTGAGGCGCGCGGTTTGCGGCATCAAGTGAGCAAGCAGGTGCTTCAACTAATAGGCCTCCGGTGTATGCAGGGCGCTTTTCCGGTGCGCGGGCATGCCTCGCATGTCGCGCTAAAAATGGGCAAGGCTGCGTGGAGTATGGTAAAGCGTAGCCACAACAGCAAGATTATAAATGTCTGATATGGAAGGAATTAGGGCTGCCAAGGCGCAGGATCGTGAAGCCTTATATGCCATTTGCTTGGCTACGGGCAGTGCTGGAGAAGACGCGAGTCGACAGGTGGCTGAGGGCTCATTGTATGGGCATCTTTATGCCGGCCCTTATCTTGCGCTACAACCGGACTTTGCCTGGGTTGTTGAGGATGCCGCCGGGGTATGTGGTTATGTCTTGGCTACGCCAGATACGGCAACCTTTTATACATGTATGGAAACAGCGTGGTTGCCTGCACTGCGATTGCGTTATGCCGGTTTGGTCAATCAGTCTGACCGTGCGCTTTTGGCCCAGCTGAACAGCCGATGGGAAGCGAAACCTCAGCTGGCAGCATGGCCTGCCCATCTGCATATTGATTTACTTCCACGTGCACAGGGTAGGGGTTTGGGCAGGCGGTTGATGTGTATCGCACTGGCG
This sequence comes from Chitinimonas violaceus, assembly GCF_052601015.1. NCBI lineage: Bacteria > Pseudomonadati > Pseudomonadota > Betaproteobacteria > Neisseriales > Chitinibacteraceae > Chitinimonas > Chitinimonas violaceus. Next base: position 47,712 of record NZ_JBQXDJ010000017.1, read on the forward strand.
GCGTTGGCTCAGGCAGATGTGCATGCGGCTCACGTTGGGGTAGACCCGCGTAATAAGCGCGCATTGGCTTGGTACCAGCGCTTTGGTTTTCGTGAGCTATACCGCCAGCCGGGATGTGTCTGGCTGGTGTGTGACCAAGTCATATGGAAGGATTGAGCGTTACCTCAACCCGTAGGCAGACGTTGAAAGCCATCCTGCTTGATAGGGTCGTGATCCTTTACCGCCACCTGGGTGACGCTGGCGGTGGGTGGGCCCTGTCTTGCCCAGGCGACCAGGGCATGAACCGATTCCTCTGGCCCTTGTACGATAGCCTCTACCGTGCCGTCTAGCCGGTTACGTACCCAGCCCTCAAGCTGCAACGTGGCGGCTTTGGCTTCCAGCGCGTAGCGATAACCTACGCCCTGAACCCTGCCGTAGATGAGAAGATGGCGCGTTATCATGGTTGTGGTTGCAGAATGGGCTTCAACAGCGTGTGCGCTTCTGCCAGCGACCCTACAATGCAGTGGCCCAGCTCGCGCACCGCTTCGCTGGGTTGTTTCAGATCAGGCACTTGAATGGGCGTCATCCCTGCGGCCAAGGCGGCGCGTACACCGGGTTCTGAATCTTCAAGCACGATGCAGTGGGTAGGTTCAACCCCTAAGCGCTTGGCGGCAAGTAAATAGATATCTGGCGCTGGCTTAGGGTGTTCGATATCGCTGCCCGTTACCACCAGTGGGAAATGCATAATCAACCCGCTCTGCTTGAGTTTGATTTCGGCGCGATCCCGTCGGGTCGAGGTTGCGACAGCTTTGGGGATGCCGAGGCTGGTCAGCCATGTTAGGAGCGGCATAATGCCGGCCTTAAGTGGCAAGCCTGCGGCAACCCTGGTTTGATAGAGGCGGTCTGTACTGTGTGCTAATACCAGCGCTTCGGATTCGGGCATGCGTTCGCACAGCAGTTTGAAAGCCAGTTTTTCATGCAGGCCCACCATCGCGTGCAACAGCTCATCATCCAACGTCATACCATGCTGGGCGGCAGCTTCCACCCAGCACTGCAGTACCGCGCTTTCGCTATCGATCATCAAACCATCCATGTCGAACAGGATGGCGGCAGGGGTAATGTTAATTTTCATGGTCAATGGCGGACCACTCGCGGGCCAGCAGGGAGTAACAGTTCAAATCGTGGAATTGCCCGGCCCAATAGCCTTGCTCTCGGTGGCAGCCTTCTGACTTGAATCCCAGTTTCAGCACTTGTTTGATCGAGGCGTGGTTGTTTGGATGGATTTCAGCCTGTACACGATGCAATTCCATCTCGGCAAAACCATAGTCGAGTACAGCCTGTAGCGCTTCGCGCATGTATCCCAACCCCCAGGCCGGCCGGGCCAGTTCGTAACCAAGCGTACAGTTGCGCCAAGTGGGGTTCCACTTGAACAGCCCGCAACTACCAATCAGTTTACCCGTTTCCTTGACGCAGATACCCCAGCGGGTACCCGGTGCAGGCAGCTTGCGCCAGGCGGCGAAGGTGTCGATCAGCTTCAGGGCTTCCTGCCGGTTACGTACAGGGTCGGCGCCAAACCAGCGCATGACTTCAGGGTCGCCGTGGATATCGAGAATGGTGCCGGAATCGGCAGGGACCAGTTCACGCAGTGTAAGACGAGAAGTATGTAAAGTGGGGAAAGACATTGTTCAAAGAGCCAACTGAGAGCCTGTTTACGATTTAAACAGGTTACCGGGTTGGCCCATAAATGGTTGGTTAGCTGACGCGCATGCCTGGCTGGGCACCGCTGTCCGGGTTCAGTAGATAGATGCCAGGGCCTTCGCCGCTGGCGGCTAAGACCATGCCTTCCGACAGGCCGAACTTCATCTTGCGTGGCGCGAGGTTGGCCACCACCACGGTAAGTTTGCCGACCAGGTCTTCCGGTTTGTAGGCGGATTTGATACCGGAGAAGACATTACGGGTATGGTCACCAAGGTCAAGCGTCAGCTGTAGTAATTTCTCTGCGCCTTCGACATGCTTGCAGTCGATGATCTTGGCGACACGCAGATCGACCTTGCCGAATTCATCGATATTGATGGTTGGCGCAATCGGCTCGATGCTGCTGGCAGCAGGGGCGGTTGTCGGGGCAAGGCTTTGTTTGTTGGCTTCCACGAGTGCGTCTACTTGTTTTGAATCAATGCGGGTCATCAGATGCGAATAGGGTTTGACTTCGTGGTTGAGCAGCAATTTGGCTGCATCGTTCCACTGTAGCGGTCCAATATTGAGAAAGGCTTCCACATCGGCAGCCAGCTTGGGCAGTACGGGCTTCAGATAGATAGTCAGCAAGCGGAATAGGTTGATCAGCAAGGAGCACGCGCCATGCAGTTCAGCATCTTTGCCTTCCTGCTTGGCCAGCTCCCAAGGTTTGACCTGGTCGACGTACTGGTTCACTTCATCCGTCAGCGCCATGATTTCACGCAGCACACGGCTGTATTCGCGAGCTTCAAAACCTTCGGCCAAGCTGCCAGCTGCACTCTGAAGCTTATCGACCAGCGGACTGGCGGGCAGTTCCGCAGCCAGTTTGCCCGCAAAGCGCTTGCTGATGAAGCCGGCCGCACGGCTGGCGATATTGATGTATTTGCCGACGAGGTCGCTATTCACGCGCGCCACGAAGTCGCTCAGCGACAAATCAGCGTCTTCGATACCGCTGCCGAGTTTGGCGGCGTAATAGTAGCGCAACCATTCAGGGTTCAGGCCTACGTCGAGGTAGCTCTTGGCGGTGATGAAAGTACCGCGCGATTTGGACATCTTCTCGCCGTTCACGGTTAGGAAGCCGTTGACGTTGATGGCGGTGGGCGTGCGATGGCCCGAATACTTCAACACAGCCGGCCAGAATAAGGCATGGAAATAGAGGATATCTTTGCCAATGAAATGATAGAGCTCAGCATCTGAGCATTCAGCCCAGTAAGCCTCAAGATTTTCGCCGATGCGGTCGAACAGGTGCTTGGTGGCGGCGATATAGCCGATAGGGGCATCGAGCCAGACGTAGAAATACTTGCCTGGCGCATCGGGAATCTCAAAGCCGAAGTAGGGTGCATCGCGGCTGATGTCCCAGTCCTGAAGGCCGGCTTCAAACCATTCGCCCATCTTGTTGGCGGCTTCCTTCTGCAAACGTCCTGGTTGACGGGTCCAGTCCTGCAGAAACTCGCCGCATTCGCTGAGCTTGAAGAAATAGTGCTCGGACTGACGCAACTCCGGTGTGGCACCCGATACGGCCGAGAACGGATTCTTCAGTTCAGTCGGGGCGTAGGTTGCGCCACAGACTTCGCAGTTGTCGCCATACTGGTCTTTGGCAGCGCATTTCGGACATTCGCCCTTCACGAACCGGTCAGGTAGGAACATCTGCTTTTGCGGGTCGTACAGCTGGCTGATGGTTTTGACGGCGATTTTGCCGTTGTCTTTCAGACGGCGATAGATGCTGCTGGACAGCGCTTTGTTCTCGGGTGAGTTGGTGGTGTAGAACTCATCGAAGCCAATATGAAAGCCTGCAAAGTCGGCCACATGCTCGTCGTACATCTTGGCGATGAAAACTTCCGGTGTCATGCCCTGCTTTTCGGCATTGATCATGATCGGCGTACCGTGGGTATCGTCGCCGCAGACATAATGCACTGTATTGCCACGCATCTTCTGGAAGCGGACCCAGATATCGGCTTGTACATAGCCGACCAGGTGGCCTAAGTGAATTGCGCCATTGGCGTAGGGCAGGGCATTGGTAACGAGAATCTTGCGTTTAGACACGGCGGAATCCTGTCTGTGGGACATGAGCGGGAAGCGGCGATTATAGCCCAAGCCCTGCAGGGACAGGCGCGAGAACAGGTACTTAACTATTCAGTAGCGACACCATCGCCCGTTGCGCCGAATCACATGTTGTTGACGGTGCGACGCAAGCATTGTGAACCTCGGCCGATAACTGATCGTGACAGTTTGTGCACAGGTTCTTAGAATGTCGATCCGATTGGAACACCTTCCTTATGTTTGTTGATACCGTTGACTACTGCGCCAAGGACGCGCCGCGCCGTTTGGTGGAGTCGCTGCGCCAGACAGGCTTTGCGGTATTGGTGCGCCATCCTTTGCCCTCTGGGTTGATCGAACATCTCTACCATGACTGGTTGACATTCTTCGAGTCGGGGGACAAAACGCCTTACCACTTTGATCCCGTAAGACAGGACGGCTGGTTTCCGCCCGAGGTGTCTGAAACCGCCAAAGGGTCACAGCTGCGGGACCTCAAGGCGTTCTACCATATCTATCTCTGGGGCCGGATTCCGCCTGGGTTGCGCCAGGATGTGCTCGCGTATTTCGGTGTAGCGACAGCGCTGGCTTCCGAGCTTTTAGGCTGGATCGAGGCGGCCTTGCCGGTGGAGGTGGCAGCGAGCTTGAGCGAGCCCTTATCTGATATGGTGCTGGGCAGCTCAAACACCTTGCTACGGATGCTTTATTACCCGCCCTTGTCTGGCGAGGAAGCGCCGGGTGCCTTACGTGCTGCCGAGCATGAAGACATTAACCTGATCACCTTATTGCCTTCGGCAACCGAGCCCGGCCTGGAAGTGTGTGATCGGCAAGGGAGATGGCACGCAGTGTCGTATGAAGATGGTGCGCTGGTGGTGAACGTCGGCGACATGTTGCAGGAAGCCACGCAACATTGGTTGCCTTCCACGCCGCATCGCGTGGTGAACCCAACTGGCGAATGGGCAAGGCAGCCGTGTATTTCCGCCCCGTTGTTCCTGCATCCTCGCGGTGATGTGGTTTTATCGCCGCGTTATACGGCAGCGGATTATCTGCACGAGCGATTGTGTGAGCTTGGCATCAAGTAACCGGATATACGAAATAAACAGCAGCCTTGCAGGGCTGCGTTGGAGAGTTGTATGGCGACGCTGGATGAGTTGAATAAAGCCTTGGCGGGCTGCATTGATAGCGACACCGGTCGCGACTTTGTTGCCATGAAGGCGGTCCGTAATATGGCGTTGGAGGGTGCCAAAGCCAGTTTGACGATTGTATTGCCTTATCCAGCCCAGAGCCGTCATGCTGAAATTGCCAAGCAGGTTGAAACTGCGCTGCTGGCAGTGGCAGGTGTCAGCCAGGTTGATGTGAAGATGGAAACACGCATCGAAGCGCATACGGTACAGCGGGGTCTGACACCCCTGCCGGGCGTGAAGAATGTGATTGCGGTTGCCAGTGGCAAAGGCGGTGTGGGCAAATCGACCACTGCGGTCAATCTGGCGCTGGCGCTGGCCGCTGAGGGCGCCCGGGTAGGTATTCTGGATGCCGATATCTATGGCCCGAGTCAGCCGTTGATGCTGGGCCTGCAGGGCGAAAAGCCCGAGTCCCCGGATGGCAAGTCGATACTGCCTATGCGGGCGCATGGCATTCAGGCGATGTCGATCGGTTTTCTGATCGATGCGGAACAGCCGATGGTATGGCGCGGGCCCATGGTTACGCAGGCCTTGATGCAGTTATTGAACGATACCCGTTGGGATAATCTCGACTATTTATTGGTCGATCTGCCGCCCGGTACGGGCGATATCCAGCTGACCCTGAGCCAGAAGGTGCCTGTGACGGGTGCTGTTATTGTCACGACGCCGCAGGACATTGCATTACTTGATGCCCGCAAGGGCTTGAAGATGTTCGAGAAGGTCGGGGTGCCGGTGACGGGTATTGTGGAAAACATGGCCATGCATATCTGCAGTCAATGCGGCCATGTCGAGGCAATTTTCGGCGAAGGCGGTGGCAACCGTATGGCCCAGGAATATCAGATTGATTTACTGGGGCAACTGCCGCTAGAGATGTCGATCCGTCTCGCGACCGATACCGGCAAACCTACCGTGGCTGCAGAGCCGGATGGCAAAGTGGCTGCTATCTATAAGGCTATCGCCCGCAAGGTGGCGGTGAAGATAGGCGAAAAGGCGAAGGACTTTTCGTCCAGAATGCCTAAGATCGTCGTACAGAACACATGATGGACTTGAGCGGGTCACTGGTTCAGGCGACGGAACATATTTTCCATCGTGCCAATGGCGAAGTGGTGGATTGCGGTGGGTATGTACGCATTCTGACGCCAAGCAATCCAACCTTTTACTGGGGTAATTACCTGCTGTTTGCCAAGCCACCGCAAACAGGGGACCTGCCGCACTGGGAAGCGTGTTTTGCTGCAGAGGTCGAAGCCAGGCAGCCAGAATCTTCCCATCGCACTTTCAGCTGGCTAGGCCCGAAAGGTGAGGTAGCCCAGTTTCTGGCTGCAGGTTACGAGATTGCCGAAGCGACGGCCTTGTCATGCCAAACACCAGTACTGCCACATCATTACAGCAAAGCGCTAGAAGTCAGACCGATCGTGTCTGAAACGGAGTGGGAAGATGCCGTTGCGTTGCAGGTAATGTGTCGCGATCCAGCACATGAAGAAGCGGATTATCGGCACTTCAAGCGCGCCCAGTTTGCAAATTACCGGCGCATGGTCGACGCTGGTCTGGGCCACCGGTTTGGGGCTTGGCGCAATGGCGCGTTGCTTGCTGAATTAGGTATATTCGCAAACGAAAACGGGCTGGCCCGCTACCAGAATGTCTGTACCCATCCGGCTTGGCGTCGCCAGGGGATTGCGGCAAGGCTGGTTTATGAATCCGGACGTTGGGCTTTGGCCGAGTTGGGAGCCCATACATTGGTGATCGTGGCGGATGAGTCTGGTCCGCAGCGGTTGTACCGTAGCTTGGGCTTTATGCCAGCCGGTGTCACCTATAGTGCCGAAAAAATGCCGCCACAGGCGCAATAACAGGGAAAGAAAGTAATGAGCATCAAGTCCGACCGTTGGATACGCAAGATGGCGCAGGAGCACGGCATGATCGAGCCGTTCGAGCCGAATCAGGTGCGCTATGTGAACGACCAGAAGATCGTGTCCTATGGTACGTCCAGCTATGGCTACGATATCCGCTGTGCCGATGAATTCAAGCTGTTCACCAATCTGAACAGCACTGTGGTGGACCCGAAGAATTTCGATGAAAACAGTTTCGTCGATGTATCTGGCAAAGGCTACTGCATCATCCCGCCTAACAGCTTTGCATTGGCGCGCACGGTGGAGTATTTCCGCATTCCACGGAATGTGCTGACCATCTGTCTGGGTAAATCCACCTATGCGCGCTGCGGCATCATCGTGAACGTCACCCCGTTCGAACCGGAATGGGAAGGCTATGTAACGCTGGAATTCAGTAATACTACGCCGCTGCCAGCCAAGATTTATGCGAATGAGGGGTGCGCCCAGGTGCTGTTTTTGGAAGCTGCGCCAGATGATATTTGCGAAACGTCCTATCGTGATCGTGGTGGTAAGTATCAGGGCCAAAGTGGCGTTACTTTGCCCAAGACCTGATTTCGTCCAACAAGATGCGAACTTCGATAGGACATGCCTATCGAATGATTTTGGTTTTTAAATTGGACGTCAAGGCCGCACCAAGCCTACATTCAGACGTTTGTATCCAACTTGCTTGAGGAGAATTGCAATGACCGTGCTTGTAAATAAGAAGGCCCCGGATTTTACCGCTGCTGCTGTATTGGGTAATGGCGAAATCGTTGAGAACTACAACTTCAGCGCGGCCACCAAAGGCAAGTACGTTGCGGTTTTCTTCTACCCGCTCGACTTCACCTTTGTCTGCCCATCTGAGCTGATCGCCTTCGATCACCGCTTGGCTGAGTTCAAGAAGCGCAATGTGGAAGTGATTGGCGTCTCCATCGACAGTCAGTTCACTCACAGCGCATGGCGCAATACCCCCGTGGAAAAGGGCGGTATCGGCCAGGTTGGCTACACCTTGGTGGCCGACGTGAAACACGAGATCTGCAAGGCTTTCGATGTTGAGCATGCAGACGGTGTTGCGCTGCGCGGTACCTTCCTGATCGATCGCAATGGCGTTGTACAACACCAAGTGGTGAACAACCTGCCGCTGGGTCGCGACATCGATGAGCTGTTGCGCGTGGTTGATGCCCTGCAATTCACCGAAGAGCATGGCGAAGTCTGCCCAGCTGGCTGGAACAAGGGCAAGGCTGGTATGAAGGCTGATGCTGCTGGCGTGGCCAAGTACTTGGCTGAGAACGCCGGTTCGCTGTAATTTCTCGGCGTGCTGCTATGAAAGACCTCGCTTCGGCGGGGTTTTTTCTTGTGTGGTGTGGCTACTTGCTCAAGTAACGTCGGTCGTCAAAGCTCTCTACCCATTGCGGGCGGTAAATTACCAGTACAGCGATAATGAGGCCGCTGGTAAAGGCTTCCGACCAAGAGAACAGCAGGTAATAAGGCAAAGCTTCGTCGAGCAGGTAGCTGGGAGCATAACTGCCGGCAAGTGCATGAAAACCGAGCAAACAGAGGGCTGCAGCAATAAAACTGACGGCAGCGCCGAAGAAGCCATTGGTGAAGAAATAGGCAAAGTAGTTGGGGGGAAGGCGTGTTTGGCTTAGTTGTAGGATTCGGTCAGCCATCACGATGCCGACACAGGGCCCGAGCAGCCAGTTCCAGCCAGCTGCCAGCCAATCCGCCTGGCCGGCAGCGCAGTTTGCGAGGACGACAGCTGCCATGCCGACCAGCGCTTTATCGCGGCCGCAGATCAAAGTCAGGGCGGATGCGCCGAGCAGATGGAAATTCAGGCCGGGCTGGATACCCGTCTGTAATTGCCAAAGCACAGCGAGCAAAGTACTTGCGCCTAGCCAGCCTGTCAGCTGAGCTTGGCTTAACGTCAGCCAAGCTACCTTACGGGCACGCCACAGCAATACGCCACCTGCCAGCAGATCGCCAATCAGGAGTAGCTCACTCGAAAAGCCATCTGCACGCAGATTCATAGGTGCCCGACCGGCAATGGGTCAGCCCAGCAAACGGTTGACTATCTCCGCCAGCTGAGTGAGTTTGCCGTGGAAGAAATGCCCTGCGCCTGGCAGAACAGTAATTGGTAGGCTCTGCGGCCTGGCCCAGTCAAATACTGCGGTAAGTGGCGCGACTTCATCCTGTTCGCCGTGCACCACGATGGTATTGGCAGGCACGTCGGGGAATGTCCATTTCGATGTGGCGGGGCCGATGAGGAGCAGTTGGTCCAGTTCACCTTCGGGCAGGCGTGCTGCCAGTTGGCTCTGTACATAAGTACCAAATGAAAAGCCGGCCAGTATCAGCGGTAAGGTACCGTGCTCGGCTCGGACAGCCGCCAATACGGCTGCCATATCGTCCACCTCGGCGCAGCCGAAGTCATGCTCACCCTCGCTTTTACCTACGCCACGCAGATTAGGGCAATAGGCTACATAGCCACGGCGCGACAGTAACTTGGCTAGCGTGTGAACGACCTTATTGGTATTGGTGCCGCCTTGAAGCGGATTGGGGTGTGCCACCAGTGCAATACCGACGGGTGGACCATCAAGAGCGCTGCCCAGGACCTGTGTTTCCAGCTGGCCTGCGGGGCCGGCGATGAAGCGGGGTTCGAATTGTGGTGCGCGCATAACTCAGACTTTCAGACGCTCGACAATTTTGCCCTTGATCAGATGTTCCTGGATGATTTCTTCGACATCGTCCTTGTCCACATACTGGTACCAGACATTGTCGGGATAAACCACCATCACTGGCCCTAGAGAACAGCGGTCAAGGCAGCCGGCTTTATTGGTGCGGACCTTGCCTTCGCCCGCTATGCCCAACTCCTTGACGCGTTTTTTGGCATAGCTGTGCATCTCGCTTGCCCCGAGATCATTGCAGCAGCTCTCACCATTAGGGCGTTGATTGGTGCAGAAGAAAACATGGTGTTTGAAGTAACTCATGGCAACCTCAGTGGCGGGTAAGAGCAGTCGGCAGTTCGGTCGGCAAGGGGAAGTAGGGCAGGTTGTCCTTGATTTGCGGCAACACCTCACCGAGCACTCGGATATCGTCGTGGTGGCATTCGCGCAGGAGCTCCACCATCATCTGCTGGAGCGCTTCAACCCGGTCGAGCGGACCAAGGGGCCAGATGAAGCCAGCCCATTCCTCACCGTTTTTCTCCGCACCCAGGGTGACGCGCAGTTCAGCGCCTTCGTGGCACGACAGCACCGCTACCGGGGTTTCACCCGTTTCCCTCAGTTTACGCAGGGTATTGCTGGCAAACACCTGGAAACGGATTTCCTGCTGGGCGATACGCCCATCGTCGAGGGCTGCGAGCCAAGCCTGTGGCGCACGTGGCAGCGGGAACAATGTCATGGCGTCGTGCTTGAGCTGCTCGCCCAGCAGTTTGGTCAGCGCCAACGCCCATTGGCCTGGAGCCGCATTCAGCTGGATGACGGCAGGCGCATTATGGGGTTGCATGGCAATGCCAACGATATAGCGAAGGAAGACACCATCGCCATCGACCTGGATGGGCGCCTCCTTGAAGTCATGTGGCAAACCACCCGAGGCATATTGCAATGCATCGCGCCAGCGCGCCAGCTGACTGGGCTGAACAGCCAGCAGCTGGTCGCGATCGATCAACTTGCTCGACAGCTGCACATCCGCCCCTGCCTGGATTACGCCATGCTGTACCAACAAGGCCTGGATGGTACCGATGTCGGGCAACTTGCCCGCAATGGTATGTTTTCCGCGTACGCCGGCGACCAGCACGATAGGCAAAGCGAAAATCACGGCGTGCTGGTTTTGGCCGGCTGGGGCCTGCTCAAGGTTCACCCGCAGGCGTTCGCTCAATATCTTCAGCGTGGCCATATCAGGTACTGCTGCCAGTGCTGTGGTAATGGCCGCATCGTCACTGTTGCTGAGCAGCTTCTTCATCTCGGTATCGAGCGCGGCTTCCTTGGTAACCAACTGACCAAGGTTACGTTCGCCCAGCAGGGCTTGGGCAAGATGATGCAAGGGGTGGGTAGCAGCGCCGCTGTAGGCACGTGGGTCGGGCAGGGGGGCGAGGGCTTGCATGGCGTATGTTGTGAAGTGGCTTGCGGCAAAGTGGCAATTATACGGCTATCACCGTCGCCAGGTCTGGTTGATGCGATGAGTCATAGACAACGCCCCTTGGTGCATGAGCACCAAGGGGCGTTAGAACGTTTAATTGAGCACGCCAGAGTTTAGGTTCGCTCAGAGCCCTGATCACGGCTGCGCAGCAAGATCGTCAGCAGGTTCTCAAAGCTTGGCTGCATGCTCACGTGTTGCGTGAAACTGTATCTTCGGCCAGCGCTCCTGTGCCAGCTCCAGGTTGACTCGGTTTGGCGCAAGGTAAGCCAGGTTGTCGGCAGCATCGCGCGCCAGGTTCAGCACTAGGCTTTTCTCGAAGTCGGCCAGCATGCGAGCGTCTTCACAGCTGACCCAGCGGGTGCTGTGTACGCTGGCGTTTTCGAATATGGCGTCGACACCGTATTCGTTTTCAAGCCGGCTCTTCACTACTTCAAATTGCAGCACACCCACCGCACCGATGATCAGATCCGCACCGGACAAGGGCTTGAACACTTGGACGGCGCCTTCTTCGCCCAGCTGCTGCAAGCCTTTCTGCAATTGTTTGACTTTGAGCGGGTTACGAATCCGCACCGTGCGGAACAATTCAGGCGCAAAGTAGGGGATGCCGGTAAAGGCCAGCTTCTCGCCTTCACTGAAGCTATCGCCGATCTGAATATTGCCGTGGTTGGGTACGCCAATGATGTCGCCAGCATATGCTTCTTCCACCTGCTCGCGGTTTGATGCCATGAAAGTCACTACCGAGTTGGCAGCGACATCACGCTCCAGTCTCAGGTGCTTCATCTTCATGCCACGTTCGAATTTGCCCGAACAGACACGCAGGAAGGCAATACGGTCGCGGTGCTTGGGGTCCATATTGGCCTGGATCTTGAACACGAAGCCGGAGAATTTCTCTTCATCGGGTTTGACGTCGCGCACCGTGGCATCGCGGTGTTGCGGCGCAGGTGCCCAGTCGATCAACGCGTTAAGGATCTCGCGCACGCCAAAGTTGTTGATGGCTGAACCGAAGAACACCGGGGTCTGGCGGCCGGCGAGGAAGGCTTCCTGCTCGAACGGGTGGGATGCGCCGCGCACCAGTTCCAACTCCATGCGGGTGTGTTCGATTTCAAGTGGGAACAGTTCATCCAGCCTTGGGTTGTCGATACCCTTGATGATTTCCACTTCGTCGATATTGCGGTCCTCCCCTGGCGAGAACAACAGGATCTCATCGTTGAGAATGTGGTACACGCCACGGAAGGTTTTGCCCATGCCGATAGGCCAGGTGATGGGCGCGCACTGGATCTTCAGTACGCTTTCCACCTCGTCGAGCAACTCAAGCGAGTCCCGCACCTCCCGGTCGTACTTGTTCATGAAAGTGACGATGGGGGTGTCGCGCAGGCGGCAGACATTCAAGAGCTTGATGGTTTGTTCTTCCACACCCTTGGCGGCGTCAATCACCATCAGTGCGCTGTCGACAGCGGTCAGCACCCGGTAGGTGTCTTCCGAGAAGTCCTGGTGGCCTGGGGTGTCGAGCAGGTTGATGACATGGTCGCGATAATCGAACTGCATGACCGAGGAGGCCACCGAGATGCCGCGCTGCTTTTCAATCTCCATCCAGTCACTGGTGGCGAACTTGCCGGTTTTCTTGCCCTTGACCGTACCGGCCATTTGAATGGCGCCCGAGAAATACAGCAGTTTTTCGGTCAGCGTCGTTTTACCGGCATCGGGGTGGGAGATGATGCCGAATGTGCGCCGGCGGGCGACTTCCTGAGCAATGGGCGACATGATCAAGCGCTTTGAATTCTTTGAGAAAAGGCGCGATTGTAGGCCAGGGTGGCCGTAAAGTCGATGCAGCACCGTGTTTAGGGTCAACGGGCCTGCATTTAACCCCAGATACTGTCTAGATCGACATAGGCGTTGAACGTAGCCGGGTCGATGGTTTCGCCAACGCCAAAGATCTTGACCTGCGTGTCGCGATACTCGGGAGGGGACATGGGTACCCCATCCGGGCTGATAAGACTGCATACGATGGGGTGGTTGGGTGAGCTGCCTGCACGCACCACAACGCCTTTTTCACCGTTGGCGAGGCGCAACTGCAAGCCGGGAGGGAACACGCCGAGCGCATGGATGAAATGCGCAGCCAGGGTCTGGTCAACGGTTTTGCCACGCTCAAGCAAAATACCGCGCAGGGCAACCGTGAGCGGTACAGCCGATCGGTATTCGTGGAAGGTGATGCGAGCGCAATACATATCTGCCAAGCGCAATATCTGGCCTTCCGAGCTCACTTCTGTACCACTCAGGCTATTGGGGTAACCGCTGCCATCGAAATGTTCGTGGTGTTCCAGCACTGCACGTAACCAGATAGGGTCATTGACCCCGATTGATTTGAGTTTTGCCGTGGCGATTTCCGGGTGCTGGTGCAGTCGTTCGAGTTGCTCATCGGTCAGCGGGGAGACCTGAGATTTGATTTCGTCCTGGAAGTCGATCGAGCCGAGGTTCATGGTCAACGCAGCGCAGATCAGCCCCATTTCCTTGGCGGGGGTCAGCTTCAGTGGTTTTGAAGCCAACTTGACGATGGTGGCGGTATCGAGCAGATGACGGGTGCTGTAACGGCCATCCTGGCGCAGGCTGATGATGGCTTGCGCCAATTCGGGTTTGACCGAGCACAGCGCGTCGACGTCTTTGGCAATCTCTGTGATACGGGGAATGAACTGGCCGCTTTGAATGTTGGTTTCAAGCTGGCAGTAGACGAGCTCAATTTTTTTACGGAGGTCCATCCATTCCTGCGCAAAGTTGCCACTTTCCTCTTCTTCTTCCTCCTGGGCTTCGAGCTGTTCCAGGCGGGACTGTTGCAAGGCTTTGCTGTCGGCAAACACACCCACGGCGACCAGACGGTCGATCTGGCCCTCGCTGGCAACGACAAAGCCCTTGCGCAGCAGCAAGGTGCCTCTCTCATCGCATACGTCCCAAGGCAGCGCCTTGCCGACTTGGATGTCGGAATGTCGAACCCGTGATTGGCTCATGATTAGTCCTGCCGTCGCCGGATCTAGATCGTTGCTTTCAGCAGGAATATGGCGGTGCCGGGTTGTTTTTCATCCTCAATGACGCGATAAGCTAATGGCGCTTGGGCATCCCGGGCGATGGTCATCAGCCCAAGGCCGGCTCCTTTGCTGCCGTCGGGCGTTTCCTGGCGTATGGCCTGCGCGTAGCTTTCCTTGATCTGTGCATGCGTCATCAGGCGCAAGGGTTCGATACGATCACGCAGGAACGTAGCCTGCTCCGCATTCACCCGGTTGGCGCATTCCAGGAGGTAATGGCCTTGCGTCAGGGTGACGGAGATACTCCCCCAACGCAGCTGGTGGTCGTTCTGGTCGTGCGGCGTCAGGGTGTCCTGTGCGTAGTGGATGATGTTCTGTGTCATCTCCACCAAAGACGACAGCAATCGCCGTCGGACCGGGGTGCTTACCGCTTCCCGTTCCAGTTTCACCTTGAAGCCTTCCACCATGGCAGTCAGTAGAGGCTGGGACAGATAGCCACTGTAGAAGAAGCAGACATTACCGGCGGTGAATAGCTCGCCAAATTGATCGAACACATCATCAAGCATGGGGCTGTGCTCCCAGTGGTTGCCGCCAGGGCGGGCCTTGCGGTACTAGCAATTCGGTTAATGAAACTTAATCAGTGTTCACGGGGATATCGACAAAGCTCAGCGCCGAGAAATCCTCATGTATTTCCTGACCGAATTCGAACAAGGTTTCGTCATCAGCGTCGTGGAACCAGTTCAGGGTGACCTGGTTACCCGAGGTCGCGGCCTGATTGAATGCATCGAACATCGAAAACAACAACTTGGTACTGGAACTATTGAAATACGCCAGCGAAACATTGATCTGGATGTTCGCCTGGCTGCAGCTGGAAAGGTACTGCCGGACCCGTTCGAGTATGACGCCATAGAAGGCGGCGGCATTTTCCGGATAGGACTCGCCTTTCATAGCCAGCATGTGCTGGTCGAATCGAAAATCGACTTCCGGCGTGCTGGGGGTGGCGGCAATGAACAGGTTTTCCATCATGTGTTCCTCTTTGACATGGCGCTGCAAACTACTTCATGCCGCGGTGTGTTTTGTAGGGTATAGGGCATGAGGGGGCTCAAGGTCGAAAACATAGGAAGGTCAGATCGTCCCGTCTAGGCTGGTCGGCCTGCCACAGACTATAGGCATTGATCACCGACATCCCGATCACATCGGCACGTTCATTACGCTGCGCCAGGATGGACTCCCTGATGCGGCGTTTACCGAACGCGGTTTGCTTGGGGCCGCCTATCTGGTCCACCAGACCATCTGTTGTCACAAACATCAACGTACCGGGTGGGGCGTCGATCACCTGGGTATGCCACTGGTAATCCATGGGGGTATCCACATAGCCTACGCCCATACGGTCGCCGTCGATGACCATAAAGTCATCGCTATCCTGATTGAGCACAAACAGGGGGGTCTTGGCAGCGGCGTAGGTTAGTGTGCGTTTGGTATCGTCGAACCAGAAGAACGCACCGTCGAGCCCATCGTCCGATTGCCCCAGGTCTTCACGTGGTCCGGTTTGGCCCAGTAGACGTTTGATTGCGCGGTTAAGTTCCGAGAGCACCGCGGCAGGGTCTTGTGGGCTGCAATGCTCAATTGCCTGTACGAGTAATGACGAGGTGATCAGGGTCATGAACGCACCAGGTACGCCATGGCCGGTGCAATCTGCTACCGCCCCGAACCAGCCGTCCTGAAAGCGGGCGAAATGGTAGAAGTCACCACCCACCACGTCACGTGGCTCCCAAACCAGCTCGCTGTCGTTCGAGGTCTTGGCCAGGGTTTCGCGGGCCGCACGCATCAGCGCTTGTTGGATAACGCCGGCGTATTCAATCGAATGCCGTATCTGGCGGTTCTTTTCCGCCTGCAGGTCGGCAATCATGCGCATCAGGCGCAGGCATGAACCGACGCCGGAATAAAAGCCATCCCGTGTGACGATGAAGCCTGCTGCCAGTGTCTTGTCGCCATGGTCGACCACACGGAAAGACAGCACCTCCAGATTGAGCTTTTCGTCGACGATGAGGGGTTCACGGTCCATGAAAGTCGTGCAGCTCTGAGGCCCATACATCTCTTGAGCTTCTGGCGTGGACATTTCGGACATGAAAGTATTGCGATGGATCAGCCCCACCGGGACGCCCAGTGAGACGACAGGCAGGCTGACAAGGTCACGGTCACGCGCGAAGCGGTTGAGCACCGCGATATTGGTGGTTTCGGGCGATACAGGCGCGATCTCGGTCGATATCCCGCCGGCGTACGGGAGTCGATGTACGGTCTGACGCTTGAAATAATCGACGGTGGGCAAGTCCATTTAGGCAGAAAGGTCCGTAGCGCTTACCGCAAAGATGGAGAGGCGACAGCAGAGTCACCAACGTATTACAGAATTTTGTATAGCTGACATAGCCTGAAAAAGCCAAGGCAAGTATGGGGGATTTGCGCGTTGTCGAGGGCGATGTGATATCGCCAAAACCTTAATGGGAACAGTGCGTTGCGTTTGTCTGGATAGGGTGATGGGCGACGGTGGTATTGCTGGTGAATGCCGAGCGGGGGAGGGTGGGGTGGTAGTAGACGAGTCCCAGAATTGGAAACTGCCGCTCATTATCGGGCGGCACGTCTTGCGGATGAAATCAACTATTGCCGAGTTGCTTGGCTTCCAGCGCTTCCCACCTCGCCATTTTCTCTAGTACCAGCACGTCGATTTCGTCGATACGGGCTTGCCACGCTGCGGCATCCAATGGCGCATTTCGGTAGATATTCGGATCGAGCAGTTTTTCCTGGAGTGCTGCCTGTTCCTGTTCCAGGGCTTCGATTTCCTGGGGCAGTTTCTCCAGCTCCTGGGTTTCCTTGTAGCTCATCTTCACCGGCCGGGAATTGCGGTCGGCCAAGGCGGCCGGCTTGGCGGCTTCCTGTTTGGACACGGGTTTGGCCGTGGCCAACATGCGATTACGTGCGATCACCCAGTCGTCGTAGCCACCAGGGTTTTCGATCAGCTTGCCATCGTCTTCAAACGCAATCACCTGGGTGACCACGTTGTCTAGGAAGGTCCGGTCGTGGCTGACCAGAAAGACTGTACCGGTGTAGTTGGCCAGCAGTTCTTCAAGCAATTCCAGAGTATCAATATCAAGGTCGTTGGTCGGTTCGTCCAAGACCAGGATATTGGCCGGTTGGGTAAAGAGACGTGCCAGCAGCAGGCGGGCGCGTTCACCGCCGGAAAGGGACTTCACCGGGCTGCGGGCGCGTTCCGGGGCGAACAGGAAATCTTCCAGGTAGCTGATGACATGCTTCTTCTCGTTACCGATCACCACAAAATCACTACCGGGGCTGATCACGTCACAAATTGCCACGTCTTCGGGCAGGGCAGAGCGGAACTGGTCGAAATAGGCAATTTCCTGTTTACTGCCCTGGGTGACAGTACCGCTATCGGGCGCGAGCTCGCCCAGAATCAGTTTCAAGAGCGTGGTTTTGCCGGCGCCGTTTGGTCCGATCAGACCGATTTTGTCGCCACGCAGGATACGAGTGGTGAAATCACGGATCAGCGTACGGCTGCCGTAACCCTTGCTGACGTGTTCGAGTTCAGCGACGAGTTTGCCGCTGCGCTCGCCAGCATCGAGCGCGAACTGCACATTGCCGACCCGTTCGCGCCGGGCAGCACGCTCACGGCGCAACTGTTCCAGCCGCCGCACCCGGCCTTCATTACGGGTACGGCGCGCCTTGATGCCCTGGCGTATCCAGACTTCCTCCTGCGCGAGGTATTTGTCGAACTTGGCATTTTCTACCGACTCCTGCGCCAGCATCTCTGCCTTGCGTTCCTGGTAAATCGTGAAATTGCCAGGAAAGCTTGAGAGCCTGCCGCGATCGAGTTCGATGATGCGGTTAGAGACATTGTCGAGAAAGCGCCGGTCGTGGGTGATCAACAAGACCGCGCCGGCGAAGTTGCGGATCAGGCTTTCCAGCCATTCGATGGCAGACAGATCCAGATGGTTGGTGGGTTCGTCCAACAACAACAACTCTGGTTCCGATACCAATGCCTGCGCTAGTGCAACCCGCTTTTTCCAGCCACCCGACAATTCGGCGATCTTCTTCTCGGCGGGTAGGCCCAAGGTGGTCAGCGTGCTGGAGACGAGTGAATCGAGCCGCCAACCATCGCGGGCCTCCAGCTCATGTTGCAAGTCCATCATGCGTTCCAGCGCAGTTGGGTCGTGCTCGGCGGCGAGCGCGGCGGCATGGTAATCGGTGAGAATCTGTTTGAGGTCACCCAGCCCGGCTGCCACAGCTTCGAATACGGTGGCCGAAGGGTCGAGGGGCGGCTCCTGCGGCACGTAGGCAACATGCTGGCTGTTGGATACCCGCACGATGCCGTCATCGAGCTTGATCGCCCCCGCAACGGCTTTCAGCAGCGAGGACTTGCCGGCGCCATTTCGCCCGATCAAACCGACCCGCTCCCCGGCCTCCAATACGAAGTCGGCATGGTCCAGCAAGGGAACATGACCAAAGGCCAGGCAAGCGTTTTCAACAATCAGTACAGGCATGATGGACACACAGTAAGCGAAGGTCGGCGATTATACCGGTGCTGGCGGATTTACGAATTATCCGTGCTTGTGAAGCAACCTGAATTATGTTGGCTAAGTTATTGACGAAATTTGGAAAATTCTGAATTAAGATAAAGGCATATAAGTAAAAATGGCGGATGGACCCAGATGGAACACATCGCATTCAGCCTGTCTTTTGACGCGGCCAGTCGGAAATTGGAGGCGCGTTTCAATCCCAAGGAGGGTGCCAAACTACCCGACCGGGCCGCATTCGATGCGGAGTTGGCAGTAAAGGGCTGGACGGGTTTCTACCTCGACGAGGACGCCATTACCCAATTCTTCGAGCAAGCGAGTGCCTCTGCCGCGACACCGGGTGGCGATGCTTTGGCCGTCATAGTTGGTGAGCGGCGTGATGGCAGCTTCAAACTGGAAGTTTCACCAGACAAGATGAGCGTGCTGCTCACACTGGTTGCGCCACAGGGCGGCCGTTCGATGGCAGATGAGGTCCGACCTGCGTTACAGAAGCAGGGCATCGTGTTTGGCCTCCAGGAAGCGGAGCTGGTGGCGACATTGACGGCAGGTCAGGGAGAAGGGGTACTGATTGCCGTTGGTATACCGCCGCAGGAAGGGGAGTCTTCCCATTTCGACAGCCTGATCGAAGCGTTACGCGCAACGCATGGCCACGGCGAAACCACAGAAGACGAGGCAGTGGACTACCACGATCTGGGCAATCTGTTGATTGTCCATGCTGGCACCCCGCTTATGCGCCGTACCCCGGCTGTGCAGGGTGTGGCGGGGACCGATGTATTTGGCCTCAGCGTGCCCGCCAGACCGGTGTCGGACACCCCATTTTCCAGCACACTGCGCGGTGCTGCGCCTGCCGAGGGCGATAGCAATGAGCTGGTGGCCTTGATGGATGGCCAGCCGATCCCGGCTGCGGATGGGGTTGATATCAATCCTTTGGTGGAGGCGGAGCAGATCGATATCGAAACCGGCAATGTGAAGTTCGACGGTACCGTACAGGTAAAAGGGGATGTGAAGGCAGGCATGCATATCCATGCACGCGGCGATGTGATCATTGGCGGTACGCTGGAAGCTGCGGAAATACTGGCGGGCGGTAATGTAGTGGTCAAGGGCGGTATTGTCGGCAGAGCCGATGTACAAACCGGTGGGCAAGGCGGAGGGGCAGAGACGGCCATCATCCGCAGTGAAGGCAGCGTACAGGCCAAGTTTGTCGAGCACGGGCTGATCGAGGCACGGGGAGATATCTCGATAGAACGTGCTGTACGGCAAAGCGAGCTGACCGCAGGCCATATCGTGAAGGTGGGTGATGCTGCGAGCGGCCATATCATGGGCGGTCATGCACGGGCAGGCTTGACGATTCAGACCGGTATCCTGGGCGCCAACTCAGGTACGCCTACCCATGTACAGGTGGGGTTCGATCCCTATCTGACGCGTGAAAAACACAACAAAGAGCTGCAGCGTAAGAAGAAGCTGGAAGATTTCGCCAAGGTCCGGCAATTATTGGAGTTTCTTGACCAGCACCCAGCCAAAGGCGAGGGTGGTGTGCGTGAGAAGGCGGAGCACACGATAGCGGCGGTTGAAGAAGAGATTCATGCCTTGGATGCGGAGCTGGCCAAATTAAGCGTGCAGATGGAGCTGAATACGGGAGCCACCGTCGTAGTGGGTAAGCATGTGCATACGGGGGTTGTTATCCATATCGGCCAAAAGCATTGGGCAGCCAGGGATGATGGTTCCGGCGGGACTTGGCGATTGGATGAAAATGGCGAAATAGTGAGTGACTGGGTGAGTTAATCCTTGTTCCCCCGTGTTCATGACGAGATTTCCTGGTTTATTCCACCCTGATTCGACTGTTGCATCGTTAGATGTAAAAACCCGTTCAACGTCTCGCTGGTTTTCGTTCGACTGCTGTCACCTCTCGAATCCAAAGTCCTGTTCAGACTCTTAATAACAATGCAAACACTAGGCACGTTGGACGACGAAGCGTTGATGGCATTGATCGCCCTGGGCGAAATTGCAGAACCGGGACGCGAGCTTGTATTGCGGCATCAGCGTGCCTTGTTCAATCGGTTGGCTTATCTGACGCAAGGTGATAGGGATACTGCGGCCGACTTGGCGCAGAAAGTCTGGGAAAAAGTACTGACGAATGCAGGCAGCTATGTGGGCAAGGCGGCATTTAAGACCTATCTGCATACTATTGCGCGCAATACCTTTATCGATTGGTTGCGGGTGGAGCGAAGTCGCCAGCAGATATCGCTGAATCAGGATTGGGACGATGAGACCACGACTGCACCGATTGAGTTGGCCGATGAAGGCCCTCAGCCCGACGCATTGGTGCTGGCAAGTCAGGACACCAGCCGGGTAAGAGAAGCCTTGTACCAGTTGAGCCCGATTTATCGTGAGGCTTTGATACTCCGCTATATGGAGGACATGAGTGTGGAAGAAGTTGCTGAGTTGACCGGCCAAAAGTTGGAGACCACCCGCACCCGTCTGCGCTATGCCAAGACCCAATTACGCACCTTGTTGGAGTCGGAGCGATGACCCAGCATGCTTCTAACGAGATAGCGTGGCGTGAACTGTTGGGGCCGTCCCGCCAATTCACGCAGGATAGCGCCGCTGTCATGCCTGCGGGTCTGGCCGGCTTGCTTGAACAGTTGCATCGCAATGCTGCACCGCTGCGTGAACAGTCGATTGCCAAGTTGAAGGCGGGGGAAATATCACTGCCACCCGCAGCACGCAGCTGGTGGTTGGCTAAACTGGAAGAAACCCAATTGCAAAGCCTGTTGCAACAGGAGGGTTTGCAATTTGATCTGTCACCGGCCTTAAACCATCAAATGGAGGCACTGTTGAACCGACTCGACATGGCAACGCTGAATAAGCCGGCTGTTGTAGCGCGGCCAGCCAAGAAGCAAGGATTTTGGGCTAGGTTGGTCAGCGTGTTTCGGGACTACGACCGTATGGTATTGGCAGGCTTTGCACTTGCTGCGGCGGCATTGTCAGTGGTGCTGGAAGTACAAAACAGTGGCGAGCTGGGTTTGGATGAATCCTGGTCTCCTTCCAGCAGCCACCATATACCGGCAAGTGATGCTATTCCTGCGGGGGGCGCAAGCCGGGCTGAGGCGCAAGTGTCGGGCGATGTTGCTGCATCAAGGCAATCGGGTCACCAGCGCGATATAGCCCATGCAGCACCACGCATTGTCGCAAAGTCGACCCAGCCACAGGCTCCAGCAAAGAAGGTGGTGTCTGCACCTAACGCATCCGGCAATGTGGCGGCCCGTGAAGAAGGGATGGCGCCCCAAGCTGATGCTGTAGCGCCCCCGCCAGCCCCCGCCCCCGCTGCGCCTGTACCGGCTGCTGCTTATGAAAGCGCTGCCCATCAGGCGGAACCGGTACCCCGCTCCAAACTCATGCGCGCACCGGTTGTTGCCCCCCTGGTGGCGGATACGACGGCTGCACAGATTGAAGCGTTGATGAGCCAAGGGGAAGTGCGCCAGGCTCATCTACGCTGGTGTGAACAACGGCAACGCCAGCCGGATCTCGATCAACAGATACGCCCAACCTATCGCGATCAGCTGTTGCAGCTGAGTTGTCCCTCAACGCTGGCTCAGTAGTAGCTGAGCGCTTTCGCCTTACCCCAGAACACCCGGTAAGCAAAAATGGTGTAGGCGATGATGATTGGCAATACGAAGCAGATGCCGATAAACATGATCATCAGAGATTCCGGCGCGCTGGCTGCCTGCCAGATGGTAATGCGTTGCACGACCAGATAGGGGAACAGGCTGTAGGCAAGGCCGTGGAACGCCAGGATGAAGATACCCACGGTACAGGCAAATGGCACCCAGCACCATTTATCCTGTGCGGCGGGCATATGGGCCAGACTGCGATGGATCACCACAAACAGCGCAGCAGTCATCAAGGGAATCGGCGCCAGCAGAAAGGCATTGGGAAACGAGAACCACTTGGCGAAGATTTCCGGGCTGACGATAGGGGTGGCGATAGAGATCGCTGCCACGCCTGCGGCTGTCAGCCATACGCTCTTGCGCGCCCAGCTTACCGCCAGGGTCTGTAATGCTCCCTCGGTTTTCATGATCAACCAAGTCGCGCCCAGCAATGCGTAGCCAGAAGCCAGCGCGAATGCGGTGAACAGGGCAAACATGGCCGATTCCCAGCGCCATTCAAAGCCGACTATGTAAAACCCCAGCATGCCGCCTTGCGCCAGCGTTGCCAGTAGCGACCCGGCATAAAAAGCGCGGTTCCACCAAGGTTTGTGGTGGGCGTGCGCTTTGACCCGAAAGTCGAAGGCGACCCCCCGCAGGATAAGCCCGAACAGCATCAACGCCACCGGCAGGTAGAGTGCGGTAAGAATGACACCGTGGGCAAGTGGGAATGCAACCAGCAGGATGCCGATACCCAAAACCAGCCAGGTTTCGTTGGCATCCCAGAAAGGGCTGATCGACGCGATCATGGTGTCTTTGTCGGCATCGTTGGCGCGGCGAAGCAGAATGCCGACCCCCAGGTCATATCCGTCGAGAATCACATAAGCGAGCATGGAGAGGCCCATCAACGCCATAAAGGCGATAGGCAACCAGCCGGCGGGTGTGGAAAGATCGGGTGTCATATGGCGGTTCCTTCAGCGATAGTCGGCTGGGCGGGGAGGGGTACGGCATCCTTTTCGTTTTTTACCTGTCGGGCTTTGCGGGCCAGGTAGAAGATGACGGAGATGTAGGCGACGATGAGCGCCGTGTAGAGCGCAAGGTAGGCAATCAGCGTTGTAGCAATCATGCTTGCCGGCACTTTGCTGGCAGCTTGCGCAGTGGTGAGTACGCCGTACACGAGATAGGGCTGCCGGCCGATTTCTGTGACGTACCAGCCCGCCAGGGTGGCTACCCAGCCCGAGAAGGTCATGGCGACGAGTATTCTGGCCATCCAAGGTGCCGGTTCACCCCGCCGCCTTAACTGCCAGCTGGATAGCCAACTCGCGGCAAGCATCAGCATGCCTATGCCGACCATCAGGCGGAAACCCCAGAACACGGGCAGCACGGGCGGGTGTTTGCCTTCGAATTCATTGAGCCCCCGTATTTCTCCATTCAAATCGTGAGTGAGGATCAGGCTGGCAATCTTGGGGATACCGATAGCGTATTGATTGCTGCGGGTTTCCTTGTCCGGCAGAGCGAACAGCAGCATGGGCGCGCCACGTTCGGTTTCCCATACCCCTTCCATGGCGGCGACCTTGGCGGGTTGGTGTTGCAGGGTATTCAAGCCATGCTGGTCTCCAACCACGATCTGCAAGGGGATCAACGCGGCGGCGAGATAGATGCCGGTCTTCATTGCTGCCAACACGCTGGGGTCGCGATCGTTACGCAGCCAGCGGTAAGCGGACAAACCTGCCACAAGGAAGGAGACCGTCAAACCCGACGCCAGCAACATATGGGTAAGCCGGTAGGGCATGGAGGGATTGAACAGAATGGCCAGCCAGTCAGTCGCGTGGGCCTTTCCATTGATCATCTCGAACCCGACAGGGGTCTGCATCCAGGAGTTGAGCGACAGGATCCAGAACGCCGATATCGATGTGCCGAAAGCGACGAGAAAGGTTGCCAGCGTGTGCACACGGTTCGACACACGATTGCTGCCGAACAGCATGATGCCGAGAAAGCCTGCTTCCAGAAAAAAGGCAGTCAGCACTTCATAGGCCAGCAGCGGCCCGGCGATATTGCCCACGGTTTCCATATAGCCCGGCCAATTGGTGCCGAATTGGAAACTCATGGTAATGCCGCTGACAACGCCAAGCGCAAAAGTCAGTGCAAAGACCTTCACCCAGAAGCGATAGGCCAGCATCCATTTGGTGTCGCCAGTGCGGTTGTAACGAAGTTTGAAGAACAGCAGCACCCAGCTGAGGGCGATGCTGATGGTGGGGAAGAGAATGTGAAAACTGATATTGGCGCCAAATTGTATGCGCGCCAGCAGCAGGGGGTCCATGATGCTTGCCTCAAGTAAGAACGACGGTTTTGCCTTGCCTGCCAGGTATTTTGAAGGACCGCAGCCAAGTACTAGGAGCGGTGCTTCAAGATGCCCGGCGGGGCGATGACGGCTGATAAAACAAAGCAGGGCGGCAGGGGGACCAGGCGTTTGCGATGTCCCCCCACCGCGTTAGCCTGCATGCCGTCAGCTTGGTTAGAGCCTGTTTTCGACTTTATGCGTAGCTGCGATCAGGGTCATGTGCTGCTCTGCGGCCTGATGACAGCCATTTACGAAAGATCGTAAGCAGGTTCTTAGACTAATCAGTCGTTTTTTGCTCCTCTGATGTTTTGCTGCCCATACCAAGCAACAGGCGGTCTTTGATTTCCAGCAGCTTGGTTACTTTGCCACCTAGCTTCATCAGCTGGGCCAGGGTTTTTGAGTCGAGCTTTTGCACATCGCTGAACCACTCGGTAGTGAGTTCAATCAGATCGTGCATTTCCTTCATACGATCTTGTGCGTGTTTTTCAGCATCGGTGGCCGGTTCCGCCATCAACGCATCACGGAGCATCGACAGCGTAGGGTCGATCTCGCGCTTGCGCCGCTCTTCGGCGAGCGTACGGAAAATAGCCCAGACATCCTCGGGGGCCGAGAAATACTCACGCCGATCCCCCGGCAGATGCTGAAGTTTCACCAGTCGCCAGGACATCAGCTCTTTCATGCCCATGCTGATATTCGAGCGCGAAAAACCCAGCGCTTCGGCCATCTCGTCAGCATTCAATGGGCGCTCAGATATAAACAGCAGGGCATAGATCTGGCCTACTGTACGGTTGATACCCCATCGGCTGCCCATTTCACCGAAGTGCAGCACAAAGGTCTGGACGAGTGGTGACATAGTCATTGCATTTCCTGAATTTTCAGTAATTCTTGAAATATCTTAACTTACATCAAACCGAATGTGAATATATTGATGTAGGCGGATGGAGTGACAAGGGTCGGAGAGGCTGAGAGGTACTGTTTCGTAGGGGTGCTAAGCCATTGGTTCCCGCCTTGGGGAGTGAAGAGCCTGGTTAGAACTGGTTTACGATCTTGCTGCGTAGCCATGATCAGGGCTTCTGCAGCTGCTCGAGACAGATCTCTGTAACAAGCGCTTAAGAGCCATTAACAAAACCCTTCTGGCGTTGTTGTGTAAGCTTGCCGTAGCCACCTGTCTACGCTTGCGTGCCTAGCCAGAATCACTTAGCTGGGTTTTGTGAGCGACTCTAAGATTGGGTGAAATAGGTTGCGATAATAGTGATGTATTTCTTGGGGAATGACCGGATAGTGAATTTTTATATTCCAGTATTAAAGTCACCCCAATTAATGTAAAGGCTTGATTGCTTGCTGGGGAAAATCGCAATGCGACTTCCTCCAATGGGGCTTACCGCAGCTAGCACAATGCCTAATATCTAACAGTAAGGACACGGGCATATAATCGCAGATTGTAATCTGCTGTCTTTGCTTTGGATAATTAGTGATGAAGTTGAACATTATATTTTCGGCCTTACTTGGCCTGTTGTCATTAAGTGCTGCAGTTGCTGATGATTTGGATGAAATTAAAAAGCGCGGTACCTTGGTTGTAGGTGTAAAGAAAGCCACACCACCATTTGGTGAATATAATCCGAAGAGTAAAACCATTTCTGGCTATGACGTGGATTTTGCCATGGCGATTGCTAAACAGCTGGGAGTGAAAATCGTTGTAAAAGGTTTGGAGCCGGCACAGCGTATCCCCAGTTTGCAAAATAAAGAAGTGGACATGATTATTGCTACGCTGACTAAGACTCCGGAGCGTGAAAAAATCGTTGATTTTAGTCATGGTTATTTTGTTACATGGCAGAAGTTTGTTACGCCTGTTGGTCGAGTAAAGAAGATTGAAGATCTCTCAGATAAAACAATTGGCACGGTTACAAGCTCTACAACAGAGAAGCAGTTATACCGTGAAATACCAGGTGTAAATGTCGTTCTGTTTTCGGATCATGACAAAGCCTTTGCGGCACTCAGTAAGGGTATGTTGGACGCGGTAAGCGCGGAAGAGCCGATTCTTGCTGGTCTGTTGAACAAGATGCCTAACAAGGAAAAGTTTGAAATCCCAAATCTGAGTCTTTCGTTCGAGGTGTTCGGTATTGCTGTACGCAAGACTGAGCACAAAGAGGAAAAGCGTTTACTGAAGGAAGTGAATAAAACCATTGTTAGTATGGAAAAATCGGGTGAAGCCAGCCAGATTTTCTCGCGGTGGTTTGGGCCGGATTCAAAAGCACCAATAATCCGTATGTTCCAGATCAGTGCCAAATAAGTTAGATATGCATCTTTAGTGATCTTTTCTTGAGTAGTTGTAAAGCCTGTTAATGATCTTTTTCCGAAAACAGATCATTAACAGGCTTTTTGTATGGGAAGCAGGTACAACGCATAAGGAGTAGATATATGACAATTGGGCAGCCATTTAATCAGCAGTTCAAGGCTGGCGATGTGATATATGGCATCAGCCAGGCTAGAGCACCTTATGTGAATTCGTTACCTGCCGGTGTGGCGCACCATTTGCGATCCGTGGGCCAATTCTTGATTTGCGATGAATTCAATAACCGGACATTTGGTCGGGTTCCTGTACAAGATTTTGGTGTGGGCGAGCCGCCGAGCACTAAAAACAACATCAATGCTAACTTGGCTCATCATAAGCAAGTGGATTATTTGAGCCCATTGCAAAAGGCAGCCTTGCAGGAATACTACGATGCGTTAAAGGGGACGCGTTATGCACCGCTTGAGGCAGTGAAAACACAAATCAGCACGCTGCTGCAAAAAGGGAACCAGAATACTGAGGATATTATCTTCAGACGAGCATGTAAGTTTGGTCTGCAATTTGTTATCCAGCAACGGCGGGGGACTGTCCATTTTGCATTGGATGTGCCACCCCAGTTCGGTATACCCGGTAATCGTATCGACAGTCTGGATGTAGTAACCCGTGAGCAACATGCTGGACATGTCCCTATCACCACTTCTGAATTGCGTTGCTGTTATCGCAATCGTAAAGACTGGGTGCCAAGCGGACGACTGAAGTTTTATTTCCAGTTACAGGAAGTCAACCCACCTTGGGTGGATGATCCCGCTGTCTGGGCAATATACGAAGCGCATCGTATCCAAAAGGGGAAGGTTTGATACAGCAGGCTCAAGCTGGCGGTGTTTCCCTGTTTATCGATTGCCTTTCAAGATCACATTTGCTTGTGATATCCGCTCGGGGATTTTTTCACCATTGGCCAGTTTATTCAGGTTTTGATAAGCCAGCCTTCCCATCTGGTCGAAGTTGAGCGACACATAGCCTTGTACCAGTTGGTCATCTATCAACGCTCGCTTTTCAGGTGAGATTGCGCCGACCGCCACGATAACAATGGGTTTCCCTGTTTTGGGGTCGGCAGTAGCCGATACCATCATGGTGCGAAAGGCACTTTCGTCCACAATGGGCCAATGCCCCACGGCAATCAAGACATCAATCTTGGGGTTGAGTACCGCCATCTTGGTCTGTCTGATCGCGAGCTGATCGTCGTCATTGGTATACGACGGGCTATCGCTGGCTTCAGTCCAGCCATTTATGCCGTTCAACGGCTGATTTTTTGGATGGGCGCTGTTACCACTCAGCTCCTGGCGTGCGCCAGTCATGCGATCGGTAAGGTTCGGGTTTTGCCGGCCAAGGTGTTGGCCACCGGTCATGAACGATACCGTGCCGCCGTGGGGTAGGAATTGTTTGGCGAGTTTGGCCAAATCACGACCAATCTCGAAGTTATCGGGGCCGATATAGCTTGTTCGGAATTTGCTGTGCTTGGGTTCGAAATCTGAATCGAAGGTCACAACTGGAATATGTTTCGCCACGATTGCCGGCATGACCTTGTCCGCGAGCCAGTCTGAATTGGTTACCGATACGGCGATACCATTCAAGGGTTGGGCGGCAGCCTTGGACAAGGCATCACCTTGCTTGCGGAAGTGCTCGGGTCCTTGCTCGCCGATATTGATTGCTCGGTCGTCATTCTTACGTGCTTCGTCTTCAAATCCATGAAACGCGGTAGCGAAGTTGGGGTCATCGATGCTTTTGCCGGCGAAGCCAAATACCCTCCCTTGAGCCAGGGTGGGCATGGCGGCTGTCAGCATGAATATCAGTGCCAGGAAGGTGGTTTGTTTCATTCAAGATTCTCCCTTCATGGCATGGCGCAGATTGAATAAATTCATTCTAGGTTGAGTACGCAGGAGGGATGAAATCAACAGCCTCAACCTATTAAGCCCTGACCGTTTGTCACAGTCGTCTAAAGTGTGTGGAATGCCTAACCGATAAGTCGAACAACAAGGGGGAATCCGTCATGAATATCAATGTCTCCAATACATCCTTGCCCGCGATGCTTAACAGCGCAGCGAATACTGACCAACGTACGGTGGCTCAGCGTCAGCAGGGGGGGCAGGGTAAATCCCCGCTTTCGCTCGACAAGCTGGAAAATTTGGTCAGCAAGCGCATTGAGCAGCTCAACAACAGCATGACGGATATGGCGCAAAAGCTCGTGAAAGGCTTTACCAGCTTTCTGCTAGGCGACGCAGCAGAGGGGGCGCAAATCCGCTTTGAGGACGCATCACTCGCCAGCGAATCGCGCTTTGGCGCAGTCAGCTTGAGCCAGCAAGACGAAAATGGCCAAGTGCAAGCGGCAGGATTCAGCTTGCAGGAAGCCAGCATCTTCAAAGGCAAAGGTGTAATAACGACGGCCGATGGCCGCAGTTTTGCGTTTGAAATGGAAATCCGTTACAGCGCTTCAATCGAATCTGCTGCAGTAACGCAAAATCGTAACAGTCAGGTTCAAGACCAAGCAGCAGAGCAAGGCGACTACAGCTTGCCGGATTTCACCGAATTTGCAGGAACGGCGGCAGATTTGTTCGACCGTTTGAGCAATGAACCAGTACGCATGCCATTCCAGATTCAACAGCCAGATCTGACCGATGCCGAGGCGTCTCCGCTAATTGGCGACCTCGCGCTACGCCTGCTTGGCTTGCCGGGTGGCGACCGCTATCTCGATCTGTTGCCACAACAGACAACTAGCGATGATAAGCAGAAAGCTGGCAAGGTGGACTTGCTCGCCTGAGGAACGGTTTATGATCTGAATACCCTATCGCTTTAGCCTTTTGTGTTGTACCCCTTACCCGTACTGGTTGCTTAGTACGGGTTTTATTTTGCTGGCAAGGGTCGTTTTCTTGCTTCCTTTCGGGCAGTCAATCAGCACCAGTCGCGCCGAGTGTTACCCAAGCCAGTCGTGAGTGGACCGGCAATGCTGGTGGTGGTCGGGTAGGACCTCCAACTTTCCCTTAAGCCTGTTCAAAGTCTGCAGCCCATCAGCAATACAGCCCTTCGGTATGCCCGCTTGCTACTTGCAAACGTGGCTTACTCAGGTGTTACTGCTTGTATTGCGCTAGCTTGCGAGACTTTGAACAGGTTCTTTTCCGCTTGTGGCTGAAGGCCGCTGTAGAGAGCAAGAAAACGTAGGGAAAATATAACGGCCTATTTGCTGAATAGGCTTTCGATTTGATTGGTGTTCAGGGTCTTGTTTGGAAGATTGTTCTTTCTTGCCTTAATATTAAGGAACAATATTCAAGGAATAGACTGTGAGCGCCAAGAACCGTCCATTGGACAACCAGGATCGCAAGATACTGCGTGAGCTACAGAAGAATGCACGCCTTAGTAATGCAGAACTGGCCGAACTGGTGGGTTTGTCTACCACCGCTTGTTGGAATCGCACACGTCAGCTGGAGACGGAAGGGTATATCTGTGGCTATGTGGCCTTGCTCGACCAGCAGAAGCTGGGCATGGCCGATACAGTATTGCTGGAGGTCACGTTGGACAGGCACGAGGACGATGCTCTGACACGTTTTGGTGAAGAGCTGGCGGCATTGCCCGAAGTATTGGAGGCGTATCTCGTATCAGGCGAGTATGACTACCTAGTCAAAGTGGCTGTAGATGGTACAGCTGGCTACGAGCGTTTTCTGCGCGAAAAGTTGTACCGCATTGCCGGCATTCGGCACAGCCGGTCAATGTTTGCACTGCGCTGCATGAAATTTTCTGCCTCTGTGCAGGCTTGATGTAGGAAGTGGGGGCGTGATCCCAATAGCGCAGCAGACTTTGAACAGGTTTTAAGAGAATTTGTGAGGTCTGCTGCGCGTCAGCAATACAGTGTTGGAAACCCCCTCGGAGTCCTTATCTACTACTTGTAGGCTCAGGCTTCCTTGGCTGTTCGTACTTACTGAGTAAACAGTCGCCGTGTTTCTCCCATGGCGTACAGCACAAAGTCCTTTTCTGCCAAACCAGCCTGTTGCTTGGCTTTCGCCAAGTCATGTATTGGCTGTTCCAGTGGCTCGTCGGTCAGTTCGAATGTTCCCCAATGTATCCCCATGGATTGTTTGGCGCGAATGTCTTTGTGGATTTGCACAGCTTCAACAGGGTCAACATGTTGGGCACGCATGAACCAGCGTGGCTCATAAGCGCCGACCGGGATCATGGCGAAGTCGATGTTGCCAAAGCGCTGGCCAATGTCGAGGAAGTCTTTCGAATAGCCCGTATCGCCGGCAAAGTAGAGCTTGCGGCCGGCGTGTTCGAGGACATAGCCACCCCATAGCGTCGTGTTTTCGTCCCCCGCAAGATTCCGTTTGCTCCAATGTTGGGCAGGTACCAGATTAACGACAACCTCGCCTTGCGGACTCTGCAGCGTTGTATGCTGCCACCAATCCAGCTTTTGTATGGTTTGGACTCCCTGATCCCGCAACAACCGGTCTATACCCAGCGGCACGATGAATTGAGGTGGCCCGCCAGCTTGTGTGTTCAACGCAATAATGGTGGGAAGGTCAAGATGATCGTAGTGGTTATGGGATACCAGTACGGCGTCGATATGCGGCAGTTCCGCCAGCGTGACGGGTAGGGGAACCTTACGGTCTGGGCCGGCAAAGGAAACCGGCGAGGCGCGTTCTGAGAAAATCGGGTCAGTCAGGATATTTAGCCCACCCAACTGCAGCAACACGGTGGCATGACCTATCCAGGTGGCAGTTGCGTTCTGCCGGTTTTGCGCTAAGTAGGCGATATCGGGCTTTGCTCGGGGTATCTGGTCCAACTTGTGCGTCACTTCATGCCTGGTCCAACGCCCCCATTGCCATTTCAGAAAAGCGCTGAAGCCGGGTCGTGTGAACGGATAGTTGTTTTTAAAGCCCGTGGTAGTGTGGTGCGGTTTGCTAGGGTCGTAATCGGGATTGCTGGGGGTGTCGTCGGCAAATGCGCTAAGGGCAAGTACGCCGGCTAACAGGTTGGCGACAAAAATCGGAAAGGACATGGGGGCGGACAGGCTTAGTTGGCGTAGGGAAAGAGAGTTGAATTGGGGGTGCAATGGTGACTATGTTTTTAGTAGTAAACGAAAAGCCCCCAAATTGGAGGCTTCTCGTGCTGTGCAATAACAGTATATGGCCGGTTCAAGCGTTACGCATCGTCGTATACCCAGGCTGTGCGGGTTTGGTTCAACCCTGAATCTTGAATAAGCGCAACTGTGGTACGGCTGAGTCCTGGCCAAAGTACTTTTCATAAATCTGAATCGCATCGCCAGTTTTCTCCGACTCGATCAATGCGTCGTTGACCGTCTTTTGCAGGCGTTTCTCGCCTTTGCGCATACCCATGGCGAAAATCTCAACACCCAAGGGGATATCGTCAAGTACAACTAGGCCAGAATTTGGCATCTTGACGAGACTCCCTTTGAGGATGGTTGCGGGCCCTGCCACGGCATCGCACCCACCAGCTTGTAAAGTGGTGAATGCTTGCGAGATACCAGCGGCGGGTACTGGCGTCGCCTTGGGCAGGTTGTCTGCCAGCCAGTGGTCTGTTGTGGTGCCATTGGCGTAACAAATCTTGGCGCTGTTAAATTGAGCTAGATTGTTGAATCGCCCAGATTTGGCCGCAAATTTCTGCACCGCGACGAAATAACCCAAGCTGAATTCGAGGACTTTTTCCCGCTCTGGCGTCTTTGCCAGTGCTGCAATGACGATGTCGATCTTGCCGTCCTGTAGTGCTGTGATCCGGTCGGCGGGTGCGATGGGTTTGAACACGGGCTTAACGCCCAGCTTTTTGGCGATGAGCTGCCCAAATGCTACGTCATAGCCAGTAACTGTCCCCGACGCTTTATCATAAAAGCCGAAAGGTGGGGCTTCAGAACGTACGCCGATACTGATCTCACCTTTACTCTGAATTTTGTCCAAATCATCCGCCACAGCCGAAAACGCGGTAAGACATGCTGCAGCGAAAATAGCGATCCTGCTCTTCATTACGGTTACTCCCCAGTTTGGTGAACACGGTTTTAGGTAGGAATACAAAGCCGACCTGGCCTACGTGTGTCAGCTTGGTTATCTCACCAAGGCTTGGCCTCCCCTGGAGTGCGTTGAATACCTGGGCGTTTTATCGCGTAGTCATGAGCCAGGTATCTTTTACTGAGCACACTGTAACGGCATTTCCCACTTACATCTGTTCACAACCGATGTGAACAGATGTTTAGGGAAAAATATATTTGTAGTACCTGTCGGGTAGCATGCACGTACGCCGATCAGCCTTGAATCTTGAATACGCGTAGCTGGGGTACAGCAGTATGTTGGCCGAAATATTGTTCATAGATTCGTACGGCTTCGCCGGTTTTTTCAGACTCGATCAGGGCTTCGTTGACGGACTTTTGCAGGCGCTTTTCACCTTTGCGCATACCCATGGCGAAAATCTCAACCCCCAAAGGAATGTCGTCAAGTACAACTAGACCAGAGTTGGGTATTTTGGCGAGATTACCTTTGAGGATGGTCGCCGGTCCTGCCACAGCATCACATCCTCCCTCTGTCAACGTTCTGAATGCGACTGAGTAGACTGAGGTAGATATTGGAATGGCTTTGGGCAAGTTATCAGCCAGCCAGCTATCCGTCGTGGTACCTTGTGCATAGCAGATCTTTGCACCATTGAATTGGCTTAGATTGTTGAACCGCCCGGGTTTGGCTGCGAATTTCTGTACTGCGACAAAGTAACCCAGGCTGAATTCGAGCGTCTTTTCCCGATCTGGCGTTTTTGCCAATGCCGCAATAACGATATCGATGCGGCCTTCCTTTAGTGCTGGAATGCGTTCTGCCGCTGTAATGGGCTTGAACACAGGCTTAACCCCCAACTGTTTGGCGATGTACTGCCCAAACGCCACATCGTAGCCGGTAACTGTCCCTGCCGCTTTATCATAAAAGCTAAATGGAGGGGCTTCTTGGCGTACACCAATGGTGATCTCACCTTTGCTTTTAATCTTATCCAAATCATCCGCCATGGCCGAAAAAGCAGTAATACCTACTGCGGCGAAAATAGCGATCCTGCTCTTCATTACTGTTACTCCCTGCTTGGTAAACACGATTCAGGTAAGAACACAAAGCTGATTTGCCTGCGTACGTCAGCTTGGTTATCTCACCAAGGCTTGGCCTCCCCTGGATGCATCTCGAATACCTGGACCTTGTTGCTTAGTCATGAGCCAGGCTTCTTACTTGGCATCCTGCCGTTTCATTTCCCACAGACAACGGTTCGCAATATTTTTCATGAACAGGTGCTAGGGACAAACTTATTGTTAGTACTAAATCAGGTGACTTGTCGATTTACCTTTCAGCCTTGAATCTTGAATACGCGTAGCTGAGGTACAGCAGTATGCGGACCGAAATATTGGTCGTAGATGCGTACGGCCTCACCGGTCTTTTCAGACTCGATCAGGGCTTCGTTGACGGACTTTTGCAGGCGTTTTTCACCTTTGCGCATACCCATGGCGAAAATCTCGAGACCCAATGGGATGTCGTCCAGTACAACCAGACCGGAGTTAGGTATTTTGGCGAGATTTCCTTTGAGGATGGTCGCCAACCCTCCCACAGCGTCACACCCGCCTTCATTTAATGTTTTGAATGCAACTGAGTAGACTGAAGTAGGTATTGGAATGGCCTTGGGCAGGTTGTCTGCCAGCCAGCTGTCTGTTGTAGTCCCTTGGGCGTAACAAATCTTTGCGCCGTTGAATTGGTCTAGATTGGTGAATCGTCCGGGCTTGGCAGCGAACTTTTGTACCGCGACAAAGTAACCCAGGCTGAATTCGAGCGTCTTTTCCCGTTCTGGCGTCTTTGCCAGAGCGGCAATGACGATATCGATGCGGCTTTCTTTCAGCGCAGGAATGCGCTCTGCTGCGGTAATGGGTTTGAACACAGGCTTAACCCCCAACTGTCTGGCGATGTACTGTCCAAACGCCACGTCGTAGCCGGTTACTGTTTTTGTTGCTTTATCATAAAAGCTGAATGGCGGAGCCTCTTGGCGTACGCCGATAGTGATCTCACCTTTGCTTTTAATCTTATCCAAATCATCCGCCATGGCCGGAAAGGCCGTAATACCTACCGTGGCGAAAATAGCGATCCTGCTCTTCATTACGGTTACTCCCCTGCTTGGTAAACAAGATTCAGGTAAGAACATAAAACCGACTTAGCTTGCGTTCGTCAGTTTGGTTGCCTTACCAAGGCTTGCCTCCTCTGGGTGCGCTTGAATACCTAGACCTTGTTGCTCGGTCATAAATCAGGTTTCTTTATTTGGCACCCTGTAGTTTCCTTTCCCCAGATACCGGTTCACAACGCGCGTGAACTGGCGCTTAAGGATGAACTTTTTAAGTACTTAAACAGGTGACTTGCGGGTATGCCGATCAGCCTTGGATCTTGAATACGCGTGGCTGGGGCACAGCGGTATGTTGGCCGAAGTATTGGTTGTAGATTCGTACGGCTTCACCGGATTTCTCAGACTCAATCAGCGCGTCATTGACGGCTTTTTGCAGCCCCTTCTCACCTTTGCGCATACCCATGGCGAAAATTTCCATGCCGAGAGAAATGTCGTCCAGCACGGTAATGCCACCTCTGCCCGGCAACTTGGCGATGTTGCCTTTCAAAATAGTGGCTGGGCCTAACACGGCATCACATTTGCCGCTTTGCAGAGAGCTGAAGGCATCCGGATAGTCGACTACGGATACAGGGGCCGCCTTGGGGAGGTTATCCGCTATCCAACTGAATCCCCCCGGTTTTCGTGGAGGCTCAGTTGTTAGAGACAGGCGAACTGTGCCTGCTCGTTTAGCTGTCGGTAATAAGCTGTCTCCGCTTCTGCTGGTGGCACGTAGCCGATTGAGCTTAGTAACCGATGGTGGTTGTACCACGCAACCCACTCCAACGTGGCCAGTTCGACCGCTTCCCGCGTTTTCCAGGA